>DAISHW010000136.1:0-7108 GCA_036822295.1 Bdellovibrionales bacterium
TCACGCAATCGAACATGTCCATGCCGGCGTCGACGGCGAGCACCAGATCAAGAGGGGTACCGACGCCCATCAAATAGCGCGGCTTATGCTTCGGAAGCGCCGGCGCCACTTCTTTGACCAGCACGTGCATCATTTCGATGGGCTCGCCGACCGAAAATCCGCCGAGCGCGTAACCAGGTAAGTCCACCGAGGTGATCTCTTCGAGCGATTCCATGCGCGAGCGGACGTCGAGCCCCCCTTGCACGATCCCGAAGAGCAGACTTTCTTTTCGGGTCATCGCGTCTTTCGAGCGCTTGAGCCAACGCAAAGTGAGCGCGGCTGAAGTTTTGATCTCTTCGTCGGTGGCTGGATATTTCAAGCACTCGTCAAACGCCATGATGATGTCGGAGCCGAGCGCCATCTGGATTACCATGCTTTTTTCAGGACTGATGAAATGCTTCGCGCCGTCCAGGTGCGAGCGGAACTCCACGCCCTCTTCCCGGATTTTCGAGAGCTGCGAGAGCGAGAACACCTGAAAGCCGCCGCTGTCGGTCAGGATCGGCCCCGACCAATTCATGAACTTGTGCAAGCCGCCGAGTTTTTGGATGATGTCTTCGCCGGGCCTAAGGTGCAGGTGATACGTGTTGCCCAAGATGATTTGCGAGCCCAGGTCTTTGAGTTCCTCGGGCAACATGCCTTTGACGGTGGCCTTGGTGCCGACCGGCATGAACACGGGCGTTTTGATTTCGCCGCGCGCGGTGGTCAAGGTGGCGGCGCGCGCCTGCCCGGCTTCGCCATCGATTTTGAAGGCGCCTATTTGATCCATGCGCTGAGGTCTCCATAAGAAAACAATTTGAATTTGCGATCGATGGCCCACGCGTAATGGCGCTTCACTTGCTCGAGATCCGCGAAGGCCGCGACCAGCGAAAGAAGCGTCGAGCGCGGCTGGTGAAAATTGGTGAGCAAGCGATCGACGATTTGGAATTGATAGGGTGGGCGAATGAACAATCGCGTTTCGCCCGCGACGCCGCTGGCGTTTTCCGTCAGGTGATCGTTCGCCCAGGCTTCAAGCGCGCGCGTCGCGGTCGTGCCGAGCGCCCAGACCTTACGCCCTTCGCGTTTGGCCTGGCGAACGATATCTAAAGTTTCATTCGGAATTTCGACCGATTCGGAGTGCATCTCGTGCGCGTCCAGATCCGCGCTTCGGATCGGTAAAAACGTACCGGCGCCGACGTGCAGGATCACCCGCGCGACCCGCACGCCGCGATTCTCAAGCGCCCGCAAATCGCCCGCCGAAAAATGCAGCGAAGCGGTGGGCGCCGCCACCGAGCCCGGCACGCGCGCCCAGGCGGTTTGATACCACTCTTGGTCGCTCACGCGGTTGCGACGCTCGCCCCGCGCTTCTTGGATATAAGGGGGAAGCGCCACCTCGCCGTGCTTTTCGAAATACTCGGGCGATAGATCGGCTTCGAGTGTCTGCGGCAGTCCCTTTTTCACGAGTCGCGCCAAGACACCGCCCGGCAGGGCGATCCGCTCGCCGGGTTTGCGATCACGCGCGGGAAACAAAACCTCCCAAGTGCGGGCCGAAATGTTCTTCAAGAAAAGGATTTCGCTGCCGTCCCCGGCGAACACGCGCCGCGGGAGCACTTTGGATTCGTTGACAACCAGCACGTCGCCGGCCTTGAACTTCGCGAGCAAATCGGCGATGGAAATTTCGGAAGGTCGCCCCTCATGAACGCACAAAACCCGCGACGGACGCGCGGGTTCGGTGGCCACCAGCTCGGGCGGATATTCGTAATCGAGATCGCTCAGACGCATGAAGCGCCGAAACTAGCGCTTCAGCGCCCCTGTTGTCCACGGAATGCCTTGATCACGGCGGTTTTCACGCCCGCAAGACCATATAAATAAAGCAAAGACGCGAGCAGGTTGAAGGCCATGAGCCCAAAGAAGGTGTAGATGAAAACGGCTTCGGTCATTTGGCCCCCCGGATTTCTATAATCCACCCGGGGGACGTCCTGTCCCCCCGAACTTGGGTGTTGGAATAGCGTCCTGCCGTTCCTGCTTGTTAGGACCCCGGTTCCGGGATGGGCGGTTAAATGCAATTTCTTCCCTACTGAGGGCGGGAGTCGGATGGTAGCAGTCGACACATATGAATACGTTAATACCTCTGATCCTCGCGATCGCGGCCACGGCCGGCTCGCTTTCGGCCCAAGCTCAAGTTCAACGCTACAACAAAGAACGGGTGCGCGCGCAGATGCTGGCGCTGATCGAGAAATCGCCCGAAACGACGCTGGTGACCGTTGGTGCCGGTGAAACCCACCAGGCGCGGTTGTTCGTCGCTTATTACGTGAACCACATCGCGCCGTATGAGTTCAAGCTCGAGTCCACTTATCGCCGGGCGATGGCGTATCGGCTCCTGCTCGACAGCGCGTCTTACAATAGCCAGACCGAGAAAGAGCAGTTCGAAAAAGATCAGCAAAAGGCCTTCGGCGCGCTGAACGGCTTCAACACCGATTCGCAAATCACCGAAATGTACGAAAGATGGGCGCGCATGGCCCAGGGATTGAGCGGCGAGCTGCCCGATCTGGCGCGCGCCAATGTCGACGAACGGCGGCTGGAATCGTTTGATGAGAGCATGAGGCCCGTGCTCGACGAGTACGCGAAGCTCAGCTCGGTCTACTCGCGCGCGATCAACGACTCGCCTTTCTCGGCGGCGCTGGTGGAGTATCAGGAAAAGCGCACCGAAGCGGCGAGCCTGTATAAAAACGGCGAACTCTCTTTGCAGGAGGCCGCACTGCGCACGCATGAGTTTTATCAGGCCGGCGGTGCCCATCGCGTGGGCTACCAAGCCGTCCGGGAAACCGGCGAAACTTTGAATCGCGCGGCCGTTTTGCGTTCACAACTCGCGCGCAGCAAAGGATTTCCGACTTGGGCCGCGTACAAGATGACCGAAAACGGCATGGGCTATGAACCGCGCTTCCGCGGCCCCCAAGCGCATCGCGAACTGTTGACCAAACTGCTGAACGGTTTGAAGCCGTTACGCCTGAAACTGATCGCCGATCGCGCGCGGGAGTTGGGAATCGAAAACCGCCCGGATCTCTTGCGCGAAGAGTACTTGGACATCTTGAATTATCCGAGTCTGCTGCAACTGCAGCCCTACCTTGCGCCGGAACATGTGACGACGGCTTGGGAGAATATCTTGCTTGAGAGCGGATTTTCCCGGGACCAGCTCTCGCAAATCGTGGTGGACGACTCTTTTCGCCAGGGAAAATTCGCGACGGGCGCCTACAACATGAGCATCCTGGATCCCTACGTGACCCAGAAGACGATCAACTTGGACACCCTGTCGTTTGAGCCGATTCCCAAGACTTCGCCTTTGTGGCAACCGGGCTTAAGTTACATTCTGCAGACCTGGAAGGCCGGGGGCTGGAGCGACCTGAAGACGGCCGCGCACGAAGGCGGCCACGCCACCGAAAAGAGCGGCAAATGGAAGCTCGGTCAATCGCCGGAGTCTTACGGCTGGGTCGAGGTCCCGTCGATGACCAGCGAGCGTTTCGCCAACGACCCGCAGATCCTTTACCGCCATGTGATTCCGGTGAACGGCCAGCGCCCGTCGCTGGTGCAGATTCAAGAATGGGCCGATGGGACCGCGAAGAACGATGTGATTGCCACGAGTCGCCTGGCCAATCGCGCGCTGTTCGATATCGATTTGTGGGATTACGATTACTCCGCGCCCGGCGCGCAAACCTATTTGGAACGCGTGGAGCAAGTTTCAAAGCGTGTGGATGAAATGACCGGAATGCTTCCGAACATCGACTCCGAGATACCGGCCTGGTACAGCCTTCTGCACACCGGTCACTTCGTCAGCGGCAACGTTCGCTACTCGGGCTACGTGTTTGCCGAGATCGGTTCGCGCCTGATGATGGAGTTCATCTCGGATGAGGTCGAAAAAGAGTCCGGTCGCCGCGACTGGTACCGTCAAGAAGGCTTGGGCGAGATCTTCAACGACTTGATCTACGCGAACGGCTGGCGGGGGCTTTACCCCGCAAATTCGAACCCGAAGCCCTGGTCAACGACTGCGCGCGCGCACTCGGCGAAGTCGCACAATAACAACGTGCGAAAAAGGCCTGGAGTTGACACGATCGCTCCGGGCCGCTTAATTATACGAACCCTTCATGATCCCCACGCATCAGCTTGAGGGATTTGTGACGGTGATGGAGATAGGTTAAGGGAGTTAATTAGTTAGGTTGAAAATCGGTAACCTGGAATTTCTAAAGATTGGTAACAGCGATGTCAATCTTTGGACCTGATCCCCAGGTGGCGAAATTGGTAAACGCATCAGCTTGAGGGGCTGACGCCCGCAAGGGTTTGCTGGTTCAAGTCCAGTCCTGGGGACCACTAAGTTACCGAGATAACAACCCTTCTAAAAATCCCACCTACCCAAGATTCTGGTAACCAAACGCCAGAATCTTCCTTTAAACCAAAATACCGAGAGTGATTTGTGTTTGTACCGCAACCTTCCGAAAGGAAAGCGGTATGATCGACGAATCTTTGCTCGAACGATTTCTGCGCGAGATGAACCTGAAGTGGGTTCAATCGGATCGCAAGTATAGCGTTACGCAGGCAACACCATCCGTCAGATTTTGGAGGATCTGAGTAGAAAGCCTGAATATAGACTCGCGCAATAGACAGCGGACTGTCTGCTACCTGAATTCTAATATTTAGCAGTGAGTCCGGGAGCGTTTAAGCCTTTTTGCGGTAAACGGTCTTTTCCAATTTCTCTAGCCGTTCCTCAAGTGAGTCGTGTGAATCCATCGCTTTCCTGAGGAACCAATTCAAGAAGGTCTGATACCCCAGTCCTTGCTTTTCGCCCTCAGCTTCAAGCCACGCCAATACATCTGGATCAAGCCGGAAAGTTTTGACGATTTTAATGTCCTTGGCTTTCTTTGCCTTTTTCGCTTTTGAAAAATCATACTCGTCTTTCATAAATCACCTCTCATATTGTTCTGACTCAGAACGTGTGGCCTTTCTGGCCGAGATAATCCTGACTCTCTGTCCTTCCACCTTTTCCACATACACAACAACCAGAGCTCGAGCCGAACGCGATAAGCCAATGCGAATCCATCTCTCCTCGTGGCGAGCATGGTCTGGATCAGGTATTTCGAGAGCCGCATCATCCAGCCACACCGTAACGGCCTCAGAAAAACGAACGCCATGCTTTTTATAGTTACTGTCCGCCTTGGTGTCGTCCCATTCAAATTCCATCCTACTATATTGTTACAACAATGTAAATACACATAAGGGTCACTCTTAAGGAGCCCGTAGGGCTTCGATCCAATTAATTTCCTCGGTTGGTTTACCAAACTCATTTCCAGTTGATATCAATTCTAAATGGGTGCAATGCCCCACGCGAATCTAACGTGATTTCAATAATTTAATTGTCTTTTTCGGAGTCCCCGCTATATGTCTTCCTATCCCTGGTACAAACACAAGCTTGAGGGGCTGACGCCCGCAAGGGTTTGCTGGTTCAAGTCCATTCCTGGGGACCACATAATTTGCCCCCAAAATCATCGTTGTTCCGAATCCTCAAATTGGTAGACAATCAAAAGACACTTGGTAGACGCATCGGCCAAGTTTTTGGGGACCTGATTGGGAAAACGTAAATTAGTAGATTCTAAAATCATAGAAATTGTCGCCGGACCCAATGGGAGCGGGAAAACAACTTTTGCTGAATCCTATTTGCTAAGAACGAAACGCAACTTAGTTTTTCTAAACCCGGACCTCATCGCCTCCGGCATAGGGCCGCTGGACTTTGAGAAGGCGTCTTTTCAAGCCGGTCGCGTGTTGATTTCAGAGATTAAGTCCCGCATCGAGAGGCAAGAAAGCTTCGCCTTCGAGTCGACGCTTTCAGGAAGGACATTTGCTCGTTTGCTGTCCGAAGCGGCCAATCGAGATTATCAAATCGTCATTTATTTTATTTTCCTGAATTCCATCGAAAAAAATTTGAAACGCATAAAGAAACGAGTACAGCTCGGCGGCCATAATATTCCCAAGGCCGCGGTCCTCCGCCGGCAGCCGCGATGCTTTGAGAACTTCTGGAATTTGTATCGCCCGCTCACTCGCGATTGGTACATTTTTGACAATTCAGACAACAAACCAAATTTGATTTCATCCAAATCAGAATTTGAATCGGCCTCACCCAAAGCCCGAGATAAATTTTCTGCCGATTTTCTCAAAGGAAAACTCTATGGCCGCAAAACAAAATAAACAGACTCTGAAGGATATCAAGGCCGCGCTAAAAATTTTCCCAAAAGTTGTGAAAGACAAGGAGAAAGCCTATCGCGAAAATGAGAAAGTGCTGAAAAATTTCGGGCCCTTGTCTAAGAAATTAAAGAAGCTGACCAGCAAACGAAACGGCCGCTAACGGCTCGGTCCACGGATTTCGTAACTGCTATACTTTAAGCTCAGAGCTCGCCTAATTATTAGTGGTTTAGAGCGCCTCAGATGCCCAGACCTAGTTCGCTAGAAGCTTTTCGCAGTCGCCTTTATATTTTTTAAATATCCAGGAGAAATTCTTCGCATCTGATAACGCGGCCTTCTGCGTTTCCAAATCTGTAAATCCCCTGTCCGACAATTGACCAAGAATGTCGGCCGCAGAGATAGAGCGGATTAGACTTTGCCTTACGTACAGAGAAAGTGAATCCGGTTTTATACCCATTTGCTCGAAGAGCAATTCGGCAATCTCGTTCATCCGAGATAGCGAGCTGGACATGATCGAGGGGTTGACTTCGATTTGCTCAGTCGTGAATAGCCAATCGTTGCGGAGAGATAAGAACGTAGGCTTAAAATTGTTTTCAAAAGAGAGACCAATAAACACCGGATAAGTTTCTAACATCCTAACCGGGTCGACTATTCCCAGTGCGCGCATGCCTTCAATTTTGGACCTAACAGTCTCATTGATATTGAAGGATAACACCGACGGGAATCGAGATGCTAAATCAAGTGCATCGGAAAAGCCGAGCGCTGTTAACGATGTCAATTTGGCCGCCATCGTGTCGATGCTGAAATTTAGAACTGCTGGAAACTTGTCGATCATCGCCGCAGGATTTTCGAACCCCAGCTCCCTCAT
>DAISHW010000137.1:0-6675 GCA_036822295.1 Bdellovibrionales bacterium
TGCACGCGCCTATGAGCACCTGCTTGAAGTCGGCGCTGGTCGCGACCTTCTCGAGTTCGTCGATGGCGATGCGAAAACTTCCCTCGAAGCTGCCCAAGGCGCTTTTCGTGGCTTCTTTGAAGAACAGCGCTTCGGGATCCATGTTCAAGGCCTTGTCTTCTTCGAGCAACGCGAAGTTGATCGCGTCGAACAGGCCCGTGCGCAGGGCTAAGTCGAAGACATGCAGCTTTTCCAGATGATCGAACCGGTAATAGACGCGGCCGAACTCGAAGAAGGCGGCTTGGGTCGTGGAATCGCCCGTCAGCAGCCGGTCGACGGCGTTCACGGCGACGATGTCGAAGTATTTGCTGGTCGAATTCCACCAGTTGACCAGAATTTTGATCGCGCCCTGCACTTTGGACATGTAGTAGTGCAGCGGGATCGCCATCGGGACCGTCGTCGACATCGAAATCAAGTGCGGCAGATTGTTCAACTCGGCCTTCAGGTTCAGGTATTCGCGTTGCACTTTTTGCCGGCTCTGGTCGACGGTGCGGCCGTACTTGGCGTCGAACAGGCGGATCAAGAGCTCGCGGATCATGTACTGGCGCTCGCGCACGTCGGTCCAATCCGATTGCATCGTGCCGTTCACTTCTTTGATCACGTCCTGGAAGAAGTCCGCGCCGATGCTGTTGCGCTGGGCGAAGCGCTCTTCGAAAACGCGGGCGTAGTTCTTTTGCGTCACCTTTATGACATAGGCGATCTGCACGCGCGCGTAGTTGCGCACGAACTCAAGGAACTCGATTTCGTCGACGTTCTCGGCGCGCTGCCAATAGGCGAGCGCGGAATTCAGGTCGAGCTGTTGGTAGTACACGCGATCGACGATGAAGAACGGCAAATCCGCGCGCGGCGTGAGCTTGGCGTTCAATCCGTTGTAAAGATAGGGAGTGTCGGCCAGGGCCGCCATGGCGTAGCCGTAGCCCTCGCTCTGCACGGTGAGCACGGATTTCGGGTTCTTGGCGTCCTCTTCGAATTTGACCTTGGCCGCCGCGTTTTGTTTTTGCAGGACGACTTCGATCATCTTCTTGAGCGTCTTGGCTTTGCCCGTGCCCGTGCACGTGATGAACTCGTTGGTCATCGACAGCTGCGCGCGGCGGTCCAGGTCGAGCGCGGCGAAAGCGTTCGGATCGAGCGGGTTGAGCTTGATCAGGAAGTCGCAGTAGACCTTGCTCAGGCCCGTCGTGTTGGATTGGTTGCGCATGTGCCCGAGCGCCAGGGTCATCACGTCGCGGTGCCGGCGGTGGAACTCGTTCTGCTTCTGATCTTCGGGGAGCGCGCGGAAATACTCGAAATACGCGCTCGCGTACGTCACGTATTTGCGGTCCAGATCCGGGTTCGCCGTGCCGTTGCCCATTTCGTAGGCCAATTGCAGCAAGCGGTAGAAACGGATGACGATCGTTTGAAGCGCCCGCGTGGCCTCGCCGATCCGCGAATTCGGCTCTTTGCGCATGATCAGGGCGTCGCGCTGGTCGCGGGCCGCGACCATGCCGGTCTCGAGCGTCTCGGCGACGTGCATAAGAATGCGGCCGGCGAGTTGGTCGCCTTTAAAGATCTTCAAACGCACGCAGCCTTCGTTGTTCTCGTTGCAGAACGCCAGGACCACGTCTTCGTAGCGGGCCAGGATTCCGCTTTCCTCGACCGCCTTGCGGTCGAGTTTGAACGCCTTGTCGAGCGCCGCGTGGAATTGCCCGAGGACCACGTCGAATTCGGGCGTGCCCGAGAACTCGGGCGTGGCGAGCACGGTCGTGTTCAAGACGACGGCGCCGAGCTCTTTGGCGATCGCGAGCGCGTCCGCGCCGTTTTTCGCTTCTTTCAGGCGCTTGGCGGTCTCGGCGCGTTTCGCGTAGAGCGCGCCGATTTGACCTTTGGCTTCGGTTTTGGACATCGGCGCTTCCGCGAACGACCCCGGTTGATTCTCGTGCACGCGGCGCTCGGACGGCTTGCCCGAGCAGGCCGCAAGGCCCAGAACCGAAACGCAGAGAAGGAGTGCCCGGACTACCATAACTGCTCCTTCTCCAAGTAATCCTGCAGATCCAGGAAGTAGTATCCGTTCAGGACCGAGGCCGACAAGACGATCAGCGATTGCCCGCGGATGGCTTCCTCGCACTGCGCGCGCGTCGGCATCGGCTTGAATTTCGTGTTGCCGTAGTAAAGCGAGAACTGCTCCTCGACCGAGCGCAGGAAGTCGTCTTTCGACTCCGGGATGTCGGCGATCGTCAGCGGGAACTTGAAGCCCGGAAAGACCTCGTTCGGAACGTCGCGATTGAAGAAGAAGCGCAAGCCGTTGCGGTTCTCGCCCTGCACGCATTGCTTGATCACTTCTTGCGAACGCTCCGAAAGGGTGCGGCGCACGCTGTTGGTCTTCAGGCGATCGAAGAACTCGTCGTTGTAATCGAGCTTGATCGCGTAGAAATAGCCGGTCGAATCGTTGAACCAGCGCACTTTCGAAACCGGCATGAGCAAGCTGCCGGGGGGCGCGCGCATCACGACGCGGTCTTCGGTGTAGATGTAAAGCTCGGGGACCTTTTCGGGGCCGCGGCTGTACACGTTGTAGATCGTGCCGCTGAACTTGCGCGCGATTTCTTGCGTGGTCTCTTCTTCCTCTTTTTCCTTCGTCACTTCGATGATGGCGTAGGAGTAGCGGAACTGGGTCTGCTCGCGGATGTTGTTCACGAACGGCGCGCCCGCCATCAATACGTCGTTGCTTCTCCACGTGTTGGCCAGGTAGTAGCCCATGGCCAGAATCGTCCGGCCGATGCTGGTCGATTGATCGAGCTTCGAATTGCCGAGATTCAGGTTCATCTCGGCGCCGGCCGCGACTGCGGAGGAATACTGCTTCGCGTACAGGGTGCTCAGGTGATATCCGCCGTCCGCGCGGGAATAGCGGGCGATCGGCGTCGCCCAGCCGCGCTGGAACGCGAAGGCGTTCGGGCTCGTCAGGGTCAGCACCGCCGACATTTTGATCGGTATGCGCGCGAGCTCTTTCCACGTGCCGAAGGCTTTCTCGTAGGAATTGCGGGCATCGCCGCCGGTCATGCCGCCCGACACGTAGTTGTTGAAGTAATCGACCTTCGTGTAGTCCTTGCCGGGCAATTGCATGAGCTGAGAGAGCTCATTGATCATCAGGCCTCCGGCGACGCAAAGGTCCGCGAGTTCGGGCTTCGCCTCGAACAGCGCTTTCAACTGCGCGTTCTCGGGAGTTTCTTTCGCCGCCATCTTCGTGCAGGTCTCGGAGAACTCGAGCAGGTTGCGTAAGCCCTTTTCAGAGCCGGAATCGACGAGCTTACGGATGTCCGCGTCGTATTTCTGGCGCATGTAATCGTAGAACGAGCGCACGCGCGAGAACGTGGTGAGCGACTTGTACCAAAGATAGTATTCCTGGCTCCAGAAATTGCCGCCTTTGACGGAGTCCGAAAACGCCATCAATTGCGCGGTCAGGTTGCCGCGGTAGTTCTCGAAATGATTCTTCACGATGGTCGAAGCGTTGTAACCGCGGTCCCAACGCGCGCAATAGGGATCCGTTCCGACAGAGGCCGTCCAGTCGTTGCAAGACGGGAAGTAAGTCGGTCGATACTGAACCGTCTGGCCTTTGCCGTTCTTCTTCTGGATATTCTCGACGATCTCGCCGTTGGCGGTGAGTTTGGCGAATTCGAAATCGCCTTCACCTTTGGCGTTGAGGGGGTAGATCGGGTAGCGCTGATTGTAGAGATACTCGAGCGACAAGATGTCGCCCGGACCGGGGTGAAGGTCGTCGTAATCCATAATGACATCCATCACGCCGTCTTTATAGCCCATGACGGTCGTGTAGTTCTTGAAACCGTCTCTCGCCTGGGCTTGCAGCTTGGCCAGGGTGAAATCGCCTTTCAGGCCCACCGCTTTGGAAACGTTCGGCACCGAGCCGGGCTCGGGCAAAATATTTTCCTTGAAGTTGTGGCCCATGCCGAGCATGTGCCCCACCTCGTGCAGCAACAGGTCTTTGACCAAACCGCGGACCGCCGACGTCTTGTCGATATTGCCGGCGGCGATGCCTTGCGCGTAGGCGTTGGCTTGTTCGAACAAACGGCGCTCGGTGCAGAACGAAGAGCGGCCCGTGCGGGTGGGCGCGGTTTCGGATTGGAGCATCGCGATCATCTCTTCATTCGAGAGCGCCGAGCCTTGGGCGATCATTTTGTCCAGGCGCGCCTTGTCGACCACCGGCATGCGGCTCAGCGACTCTTGCAGCGTCGGCATCTTGATCAGGCGTTGCAAGTAGTCGGGAGTGTAGATCTTGTCGAGCGTGCCGATCTGGCCCGCCGTCAAATTCAAGCGATTGGTCATGGCGACCATGTCCTCGGCCATTTTTTCGGCCAGGAGCTGTTGCGTGTCTTTGGTGCGTTCCGTGAGCAGGCGCCGCAGAACTTGTTCGCGCTGATTCAAGTCCTCGCGCACGTCGCTGGCCGTGGCATTTTGCGGATGGGCCAGCGTCGAGGTGATTTGCGTCAACGGATTGATATCGCTCTCGGAAACCTTTTCGGTCGCCGCCAGTTGCATCAGGCGGGCGTCGTCCGCGCCCTGCACGGTTTTGACCAATTGGTGGCCGTAGTTCATTTGACTCAAGATCTGATTGCGAACCGATTCGTACGTGCGGGTGCCCAGAAGTTCTTCCGGAACCGCCAAGCGCGCGCTCGGCAGCAGCGACTTGGGCTGCAGCAACGACAGTTGAATGACCGGGTTTTCGCCGGCCATCGCGACCACGCCTTCTGCGGCGGCGTTGGGCGTGTAGCGGTTGATCAGGTCTTCGAGCATTCCGCCCCAAACCGTGACCTGACCCCACTTGATCTCGCCGTTGCGCACGTCCGAAATGGCCATGCCCACGCCGAGCGGGGCGCTGGCGCTCAGGCGGCGGTCGTCGACCCAGTAAATGGTGGGCGCGCGCAAGTCGAAGGCGTGCGCGCGCTCCGAGATTTTCACCTCGAAGGGGCGACCGTGACCGACTTTTTCGAAGGCGTTGTTCCACTCCTCGATCGCGTCGCGGCCGATCTGCTCGTATTCCGACGGGAAGCCGTGCAACCAGATCGTGTGCTTGGTCTTGCGGTGCGTGGCCCAGTGGGCCGCGTAAAGAACCGAGTTCTCGGGATCGCCGTCCACTTGCTTGCCGATCACGTGCAAAATGTTGATGTGTTTCGCGTTCGCGTAACGGTACGGCGTGATCGGGAACTTTTCGTCGTGTTGGAATTCCAGGAAGTTGAAGCGCACTTTGGCGGTGACCAAAGTGTCGGTGACCGTGGCGGTGAAGCCCAGGAAGCCGCTCTTCTGATCCCATTCGATGTCCTCGACCGACTGGATGTCGGAACGTGAGCTCGCCACTTCCATGAAGGCGTTTTTGATATCGATGCCGCCCAGATCCAGGTTCATGTACGGGCGGGCTTTCCAGTGGCTGCGTTGGTCGTTTTCGACATAAACGTCGGTCTGGCGCCCGCGACCGTCTTTGGACGGCTCGTAGTAGTAATGTTTTTGAATGGGGATACGCACGACGGTTTCCCAGCGCGCGCGGCATTGCTTGGCCTGAACGGAATCGCGCAGCAGGCAATCCTGGCCCGCCGACATGAACGACGGCAGAACCATTTTACCGACCAGGAAACGCTCTTCGATTTCGAAAACCACGTTCACGTGATCGGCGTGGTTATAGCCGACGAAAATGTCCTCGGCCCACGGGCCGGCCGTCATTTCAGGCATCCAGCCGCCCAAGAAGGTTTTCAAATGCACGCGGCCTTGAGCGTCGGTGGATTCGAAAAACGACTTTTGGATACGGGATTCGGAAGGATACGGGTGATCGGGGATGTTCTTTTTGAATGAGCAATGCGTGGTGCTTAAGGCCACGAAAATAATCGCGACCAAGCCCGGCCAGCGGGCATCTTGGATGGATGGAAGCAGAACCTTCATTGCGCGACCCCTAAAGTTATGGAATTCCAAACTGAGGTCACTGCCAGGCTTATGCCACGATGCGCCTAAATTACATAAGTATATGTAAATACTAAGTTTTTACATGACCATGCCAGACCTTGGTGGGTGGGCTAAGGCGCTGAAAACCCTGGAAATGCATTATTTACAGCACTGCCTTTTACAAAGACCGACAATTAATGGCAAATCAAGTAAAATCAATAGGTTATACATGACCAAATTTGGCGGACTAGGGATTTTCTTCATGGCCTAAAGATCGTGTACACTTGAGGGAATGTTTTTGCTGACGCTACTGTTCTGCCTCTTCCCGGCGCTCGCGGCTGAGCCCTGGCATGGCTACGACCTGAAATCGAAGCCCAAGGTGAAGGTGGAAAAAGACAGGTCCGCCCCAGGCGCCGAAGTGCTGGGGGACCAATCCCTTGACGTGCCCTTGCCCAACAACCGCGCGCTGGTCGGCCAACGTCGCCGCAATCTTCCGCACGAAACGCCCAAGCTCATCAACTGGGGCGGAGAGTTGAGTTACGGCGCGCGCACCGATCTGGCCGACCAGGCGAAGCCCCGGCTCTACACCCACACGCTTTCGCTTTCGTACGGATTTCAGCACGTGCCGTCCACGATCACCCTGGCGGGAATCCTGGGCGCGGCCTATGACACCACGGGCGGCCAGGAGCGCGAGGTCATTTTGGACGAGAACGACAC
>DAISHW010000137.1:6736-6951 GCA_036822295.1 Bdellovibrionales bacterium
AAATAACTTTACTTTGGCCGCGCAGAAGGGCGTCAAAGCCGCGTGGGATCTGGATTTGGAGTTCTCGCTCGCGAACGAATTTCCCACCAGCCCCGACGCGCGCCGCGAAGGGTACCAATCCGTGACCTGGCTTTCGATGTCGATCCGCAGGCCTTTGCTTCCGAAACGTTTGTCCGTTTCGGCCGATGCCGAGGTTTACCATTTGTGGAACCGCT
>DAISHW010000138.1:0-6944 GCA_036822295.1 Bdellovibrionales bacterium
CACCCATAAGCGCCGCAGCCGCAGGGGTAGTTCTTGTCGCCGGCCTTGATGGGCATGTGGCTGACCTCGGTGTGCAAGCCCCGGCCGGCGCGCACCAACTCACCGTTGGCGATGATCCCGATGCCGACGCCGGTTCCTAAGGTCATGGCGAGCAGGTTCTTCGCGCCTTTGCCGTGGCCGCCCTTCCATGCTTCGCCAAGGACGGCGGCGGCCGCGTCATTCTCAAGATAAACGGGTTTCTTAAAGACTTTCTTTAGGCGCGCCACCAGCGGCACGACGCCCCAGGATTTCATATCGGTGAAGAAGTTGGTGGGATCCAGCAGCACTCCGCGCCCGGCGTGCAGCGGACCCGCCGAGGCCACCGACACCGCTTTGTACTTCGTGCGCGGCAGGCGCCCGGCGACCTCATCGAAAAGGGCGATCAGGCCGTTCACGCCGCCATGTTGGTCGACCGGCGCGGTGGCGGACTCCAGAATCTTGCCGTCACCGGTGACCAAGGCGGCGCGAAGCTTGGTGCCGCCCAAGTCGAAGCAAAGAAAAGTGGACTTAGTGGGTCGGGCCACTCGACGCGCCCACCAGCAGATCTTGCGCCATGCGGATGACCTGGCGACGCGTGCTTTCAATGTCGCCGTTCGGCGTAAAGACGACGACCGACCGCATGTCGGTCATCACTTTCTTGGCGTGACCGGATTTGAGCTGCGGGTTCGCCTCCTCCAGGCGCTGAATGTACAAGCCCACTTTGCGTTTGAAGTCGCCGTACTCGGGCTCGTAGAGCCAGCGGATGTTGTCGATGAACTGGCGAAGGGCTTCCTGATCGTTCATGGATGGAGTCTCCCGGTTGCCAGAATTAAATCAGAGTTCCGGGCGCTTGAGAAGCCTTGACCAAACACGCCGAATCACGGGAAGAATCAGGCATGGATATCGACGCGCGGACAAAACCCCTGGAAATCTTCGAGCACTGGATGGACTAGGCCCGAAAAGTCGCCGACATCCGTGAACCGACGGCCATGGCGATCGCGACCGTAAGTGGCGAAGGCGACGTGCATCAGCGCGTGGTCTTATGCAAATCCTGGTCAGAGGACGGCTTCGTTTTTTACTCGAATTACAACAGCCGCAAGGGCCGTGACCTCGGGGCGAACCCGCATATTGGCGCCGTGTTTTACTGGGACCCGATGTTTCGCCAAGTGAAGATCACCGGTGTCGCCGAAAAGACTTCGCGCGCGGATTCCGAAGCGTACTGGGCGTCGCGCCCGCGCGCGAGCCAACTCAGTCAATACGTCTCCCGGCAATCGGAACCGTGCGAATCGCGCGAAGCCTTGGAACGCGCATGGCGAGAGGCCGAGACGCGCTTTCACGGGCATCAGATCCCATGCCCCGAGCACTGGGGCGGCTACCTGCTTCGAACTCAACAAATTGAGTTTTGGATGGGCCGTGAAAACCGGCTGCACGACGCCTATTCTTTTGAAAAAGCCGCCGCCGGCTGGACCTTCCGCCGGCTGTACCCTTGATAGTTATCTATAATATGCGTGTAATGATATCGAGGGTCTTCCACAGTGCCGAATGTCATTGCCGTCGTCCAAGATGACCGCGCCCGACGCCAAGTCGAGCAGTACCTGCAAGAGCTGGGTATGGAAGACCTGCGCTTCGCGACGTTCAACGACAATGCCGAATTCCAAGCGCTTTATTTCCGCGACAAGAGCAAAGACCCTCCACCTGAAGAAAAGCCTGCCGAGGAAAAACCCGCAGAGGGAGCCGATGGCGACGGCGAAGGCGCCGAACTCAGGCTGTTTTCGGAAATCAACATGGTGATATTCGCGCTCGATTCGATCGGGGAAAAATCCGGTCCGTGGATCGAGAAGCTGAAGATCAACATGAAACGCTTCAAGTATTGGCCCGAGGGGGGCCGTCCCCGCCTGGTGATGTTGAAGTACGAAGATGACGGCGTGAACAAACTCGATATCTTGAATCCCCTGCTTGACGACTTGGTTTACTTGCCTTTGGATCGCCTGGTGTTCCTGCAGAAGCTGCAGATCCTGCTGGGCCTGCCCAAAAAGGTCACGCCGCGCTTTTTGTTCAATCAAGAAGTGAAGCACCAGATCGAGATCTCGAAGATCTCGCGCATCGATCGCTTGAGCGACGTGGGCCTGGCGATCCGCAATCCGGTGCCGCTCCGCCGGGGCTTGCCGGGACATTTTTATCTGACCATGCCCGGAGAGAAAACGCGCTTGGAAGTGCGCGGCAAGGTTTTGAAATCCGAGCCTCACCCGGAGTACCCGGGCGAGTTCCTGGTTTACTTCACGTATTTCAATCTGGCGAAAGCGGACCTGACTTTGATTCGCCGCATACTCTCGAAGTCGCCGCGCTACCAAAGCTTGATCAACGACGATCGCAACGCCTTCAAACACAACAAAGATTCTTTATTCGACGACGTCAGCTTCTCGGAAATCTTCAGCGTCGTCGTGCTGGATGCCGATGAGATCAGCGGCAAGAGCGTCGCGACCGCCCTGGCGAAAGAAATGGATCGCGTCACCGCCGTGGCCGAGAGTTCGCTGCAGATGTTTCAGCACCGCTATTTCGAAGCCGGGGGGATGGAAAGCCTTGTGCCCCCCCGCGCGCCCGACGAGAGCATGCTCTTCCACTCGCCGTTGTCGCTGAACGTGGCGACCGCGGATTTGAAATGTTTGAGCGTCGATCCGGCGCCCAAGGACGAGGACAAGTTCCTGGGGCATCCGGCGGTCGAGTTGTTCGCGACGCCCGAAAAATGGCTGACTTTGTTCGATCAAAAGGAATCCGCGCCGATCCTGCAAGAATCCGCGGGGCTCGCGACTCAAGGCCGCACCATCAATCGCACGCTGTCGATGAAAGACGCGGGCGACGTGCGCTTCGCCTTGAACTTCAAGATGTACGCGGGTCCCGACGGGCAAACCACCATCGTGGAGATCACGCCGGCGTCCCTGAAAGACATCGTCGACCGCATGAGCGCCGCGAAAAAAGAAGCCAAGCTGCACCTATGCGTCGTCGAAGCCGCCTTCGTGCCCGAGGATCCCGCCACATGGATCGAAGGCATGCGCCTGCGCGCCGGACAAGTCGGATTGGTCGAAAATCCCGAAGATCTGAAGTTCGTCGTGCTCAGCGAAACCGAGGGCAAGGTGAACCCGAATTGGCTCAACAACAAGGACATTTTGGGCTTGTTCGTGAAACCCGTCGATATGCGCGGGCTGTTGTTCCTGTTGTCCGAATACCTGCCGAACCACCACACTTTGTACAATTTCGCCAATCTGGGTTGGTCCGAACCGAATTTGAGCGTGCACGTTTCGAAAGACGTCGAACTCGAAGCGCTGAGCGAATTCGGCGCGACCTTGAAGACCAAGGCGCAGTTGGTGCCGGGCACGATGGTGTACCTGCGCCGCTCGATCTTCGACAACGCTCCGAACGAGTGCCTGGCCGCGCGCGTGTACGCGTGCGAAGAGCATCCCAACGACAAGTCGTATTTTCAGGTGTTCACCACGTACTTCGGCATCAACGACGCCTTCTTGAAATTCGCGCGGACGTGGATCCGCGAGAACTACGCGCATCAGAAGAGTTCCGGCGGAGGGGACTAGGCCGCCATTTTGAACCCGCATTGCGGGCAGAACTTATGGTCGGACTCGATCTTGCCTTTGCAGCCGGGGCATTCGCCCGCGGGACCGGCGGCGACGTCTTCTTTTTCGTTCAGATCGATGCTGCCGCGCTCGTTCCATTTGTCGATCTCGAGCAGGATCGCCCAGAACTGCGCCATCTTTATGAACTCGGCGCGGTCGAACAGAATGTCCACGCGGCCGTCGTCGTAGCTCTTGCGCTGCGCGAACAGGCCTTTGCGCTCCAAAGCGTCCAAGTGCGTGTTCTTCAAGTCGATGCGGTACTTGGTTTTGCACTCCGTGAGCAATTTTTGGTAGTCGAGTTTGGTCGCGCCTTTATGGTCGACCTCGCAGCCTTCCGAAACCTCGACCATCGCTTTGGCGACCTTCAACGCCAAGGGGTCGACGAAGATCGCTTCGGCGCGCGAACCCTTGAACAGGTGATACTGGAAGAATTCGGCGAAATCTTCGTACAGCTGCACGCGGAAGAGCTTCACGTCGGTCAGTTCTTCCTCGCCCTCGTCGTTGGTGCTGACTTTGAATTCGGCGAGCTTCAGTTTCAACAACAAGTCCATCAGGTGGCGCAGGCGTTGCGGCGACTCGCCGAAGAAGCGCGAGGCGTAAAGCTTGAGCGCGTTCCAAGCGACCACGATCTCGTCGGGATTTTCGGCCGCTTTCTTGCCGATGTGGCGGGCGATCAAATGCACTTCCGTGAACAGGCGATGCACCAGACCTTGCGGGCACGGCGTCTTCTCGGTTTCCATTTTGTGTTGCTTGGTGGCTTGGCGCGCTTGGCGAACCTCTTCGACCAGCGACTTGGCCATGAGCTTGATGCCGGTCGGGCTCTTCTCGAATTGCTGCTTCATCAGATCGACCGGGATTTCGAGCAGCTTGGTCTCTTGCAAAGCCTGCGCGGTGAACGCGTGACGGCCGTTCGAGAACAGCGCTTGCTCGCCGACGATGCCGGACGGACCGATCGTGGTGATCTCCAGGAACTTGCCGCCGCGCTCGAGCATCAGCCCCATTTTGCCGGTCTGGACCATGTAGATCACCGTGGGCGCGTCCCCCTCTTTGAAGAGTATCTCGCCACGTTTCAGTTTCTTCGCGTTGTCCATCCAAAGGCCTCCACGTGACCTTTTCGGTGAATAAAGGCCGTAGTTTAAGTCCATGATGCTACATGGCGGAGATTTAGAATAAATCGCCCGAATGGTAGGCTCTTCGCACCATGACTATCGCTATCATCACCCTGGTAACTGGACTTTTGTTGGGCGGCGTTCTGACCTTGGCCGCATTGGCTTGGGTCCGCGGCCGCCACCGCCGTTTCGCCGAAGAAGAGGCAAAAGAGCTGATCGACAGCGCCAAAAAGGACTCCGAGGCCGCCATGGAAGAGCTCAAGCTCCAGATGGAAGAGGTCGGCGAAGAGGCGTTCGGGAAATTTGAAAAGGAAACGCGGCGCTTGGTTCAGCGCAATGACGAATTCGAAGAGACTTTGGATGAGCGCGAGGCCAAAGGCAAAGCCGAACTGCTCACCCGCGAGCAGGCTTTGCAACGCCGTCAGCAGCTTTTGCACAATCGCCAGCAAAAACTGCAGTCGGTCGAGGCCCGCGTGAACGCCTTGCGCGAGCGGGCCCGCAAACAGACGAACAACCTGCTCGAGGAAGCCAAACACCGTTCGTCGGTGCCGGCCGAAACCCTGCGCGAGCAGATCGGTTCGCGCTTTGAGCAACAGGTGCGCACCCGCGTGACCCGCCAAGCGCAGGAGCTCGAACAGGAAGCGCAACTCAACGCCGAGCGCGACGCGCGCAAAGTTTTGCATTTGGTTTTGAACCGCTTCGCCCGCCCCTATTGCCCCGAACGCGGGATCGGCAACGTCAGCTTCGATTCGCCCGAGCATAAGACCCGCACCTTCGGCGCCGACGGTCAATGGATCAAACATATCGAGAAGCTCTGCGGGGTCGACGTGGTTTACAACGACCAATATCACAGCGCCACGGTCATGGGCTTCGACCCCGTCCGCCGCGAACTCGGCCGCCTGGTGCTCGAGGGCGTGAGCAAAGAGAAGAACCCGAATGAACAGGCGATCGAACGCGTGCACGACCGCGCGAAGAAGGATCTGTTCAAGAAAATTCTGGTCGATGGCAATCGCGTGACCGGCGAGCTGCGCGTGCCGAACATGAACGACGCCGTCAAGAACATGCTCGGCGCCCTTCGCTATCGCTACTCTTTCGCGCAGAACCAGCACTTTCACGTGGCCGAGGTCGGCTGGCTGTGCGGCTTGATGTCGAGCGAGCTGGGGTTGAACGTGCAGGACGGCCGGCGCGCCGGGCTTTTGCACGATATCGGTAAAGCGATGGATCACTCGCGCGAAGGGGGCCACGCCGTGATCGGCGCCGAGTTCATCGAAGAGCACGGCGAAAAGCCGGAAGTGGTTCACGCCGTCCGGGCGCATCACTACGACGAGCAACCGAGTACCGATTTGGCCTTCTTGACGATCGCGGCCGACGCCGTATCGGGCGCGCGCCCCGGGGCGCGCCGCTCGACCATGGATTCCTACACGCAGAAAATGGCGGATCTGGAGAAGATCGGCTCGAGCTTCCCGGGCGTGCGGGACACGTACATCTTGAGCGCGGGGCGCGAAGTGCGGGTCACGGTCGACGGCGAGCGCGTCGACGATCAAAAGGCGCTGCAGCTTTCGAAGCAGATCGCCCAGAAGATCGAAGACGAGTTGAGCTATCCCGGCCTGATCAAAGTCACCGTGGTGCGCGAGACTCAGGCCGTCGAGTTCGCCCGTTAATTAAAATCTCCATCGTTTTGTGCACGATCGATTCTTTAGGGCTCAGCGCCGCTTTGGCGGCGAACTGCGCGCGCACGATGTCGTCGTAAGCGAAATCGCGATGGCCTTTTTGCGCGAGCAGGATCTGCGTGTAGCGGGCCGCGCGATCCACCAGTTTTCCGTTTGAGGGATAGACCCAGGTCATCAGATTGCCTTCGAAGCGCTTCAACCGGCCCATCACAAGGGTCGAATGCGCATTGAGCAGCATCTTCACGGTCAAATGCGCGAGCAGCATGGAGTCGTTGAACAGCGGCAAGCGCTTTTCAAGATCGCGGAAGCGCCAAACGATCTCTTCGCCTTCGAGCTCCACCGAAAACAGATGAAGCTGCGCGCCGGGCACGAGCTTCTCGCGGAACTTCAAGGCGTTCGCGCCGAAATCGAAGCTGTACAGGTAGTCGTCGGTGGTTTTCTTGTGCACCTCCGGCCAATTGATGGGCCGCGGGGTGCGGGCGAGCAAGTGGCGCCACGCCGTTTGGCCGGCCGGCGCGCTCGGG
>DAISHW010000139.1:0-6910 GCA_036822295.1 Bdellovibrionales bacterium
ATGTCCCTGGCTTTCACCGCGTGCACCAAGAAGTACAAACTCGAGTACGGTTTGGACGTGAACCAGACTTTGCGGGTGAACCTGCAGTCGGAACCGCCGTCTCTGGATTGGAGCAAGTCGACCGACACGACTTCGTCGATGGTGCAGATGAACATCATGGACGGTTTGACCGAGTACAACTTGAACGATCCCGATCTGGCGCTGGCGCCGGCTTTGGCGACCGAGTGGACGCCGTCCGAAAACGCGCGCGTTTGGACCTTCACTTTGCGCAAAGGCGTCAAGTGGACCGACGGCAAGGAGTTCACCGGCCAGGACGTGATCGACGGTTGGGAGCGCATCTTGAATCCCGCGACGGCCAGCGAGTACGCGTACTTCCTGTTCGACGTGAAAAACGCGCGCGCCTATAACGGCGGCAAAGTGAAGGACTTCAAAGAGGTCGGCATTCGCGTGAACGACCAGGGCCAGTTGGTCGTCGAGCTCGATTCCCCGATGAGCTACTTTCCGATGATGCTGAGCCATCACTCGACCTATCCGATTCGTAAAGACGTGGTGGAGAAGTTCGGCGATCGTTGGACCGAGCCCGCCAACATTCAAACCCTGGGCGCTTACAAACTGAAGATCTGGGATCACGACAAGTCGATCGTGCTCGAGCGCAACGACGAGTACTACGGCGAGAAAGCGAAGCTGAAGAACGTCTTGATGTACATGATCAACGAGTTCTCGACCGCTTTGAATCTGCTCGACGCCGGAAAATTGGACTTCCAACAGGAACTGCCGGCCAAGGAACTGCCCCAGCTTATGGGGCGCCCGGGCGCGCGCAAAACTAAAATTCTGCAGACCTATTACTACGGCCTGAACACCAAGAAGAAGCCGTTCGACAATCCGAAGGTGCGTCGCGCGTTCGCGATGGCGGTCGACCGTAAACAGATCGTGGATCTGCTGGCGGCGGGCCACACGCCTTTGTACGGATGGATTCCCGAAGGCATGTTCGGCTACGAGGACAAGCGCGGCGTGAAGTTCGACGCCGAAGGCGCCGCGAAGCTTTTGGATGAGGCCGGTTTCAAGGACCGCACGAAAATTCCGCGCATCACGCTGGCGTTCAACACCAACGAAAACCATCAGCGCATCGCCGAAAATGTGCAAGCGCAACTCAAGAAAAACTTGGGCGTCGAAGTTCAAATCGCCAACGAAGAGTGGAAGGTCTATTTGAACCGCTTGAAAACCGACACGCCCACCATCTACCGCATGGGCTGGCTCGCCGATTATCCGGATCCTTCGACCTTCATGTCATTGATGACCAGTTTCTCCGAGAACAACCACACGGGTTTTGCGAGCGCCAGGTACGACCAGTTGGTGAAGGCCGGTTCGAGCGAAATCGACCCGGAAAAGCGGCGCCAGGCTTACTCGGAAGCGCAAAAAATCCTGACCGAAGACGAAGTCGCGGTGATGCCGATCTATTCGGGCACCCGCCATATCATGACTTCGGAGCGTGTCGCGAATTTCCCGGTCACCCCGATCGAGCGTTACGTCTTCAAGGGAGTGACGTTTAAGTGATCGAAAAGGTCTGGGGCTGGGTGACCGCGGCTTTTGCGATCGCCCTGGTCGTCATGAGCTTTCTGGATTTAGAGATCCCGTCGCCCGTTTGGTGGCTGGCGGGATTCGTTTTTATCGGCGGCGCCGTTGTCTTCACGGCGATGCGCGGAATGACGATGTTCGTGGTCAAGCGCCTGCTCGAGGCCGTCTTCGTCGTCTTTGTGATCGCCACCATGACCTTTTTGTTGATGCGCGTTTTGCCGGGCGGGCCCTTCGATTCGGAAAAGGCCCTGCCGCCCGAGGTGATGGAGAATCTCAATAAGAAGTACAAGCTCAACGACCCGATCTTCTCGCAGTACTTGGATTACATGGGCGGATTGCTGGTCGGCGATTTGGGCCAGTCTTATAAGTACACCTCGCGCGGGATCACCTCGATCATCGCCGAGAGTTTGCCCAATTCCATTCAGCTCGGCGTTTACGCGTTGATCATTTCTTATTTGATCGGCATTCCCATCGGCGTGATCGCCGGTTGGAAGCGCGGCTCGCGTCTGGATTTTTCGAGCATGATGGTCGCAATCAGCGGCCAGTCGCTGCCGTCGTTTCTGGTCGCGCCGATTTTCATTCTGGTGTTCGCCAAATGGCTGGGATGGCTGGAACCCGCGTTGTGGGAGGGGCCGGCCTATTACGTGATCCCCATGGTCGTGCTCGGCATCCGGCCTGCGGCCGTGATCGCGCGTCTGACCCGCGCGAGTGTGCTCGAAGTGATTCACTCGGATTACATCCGCACCGCTAAGGCCAAGGGCTTGAATCAGCGTACGATTTTGTTCAAGCACGTCCTGCGCAACTCCATGATTCCGGTGTTGAGTTTGTCAGGTCCGCTTGCGGCGGCGATTCTGACCGGAGCTTTCGTGATCGAGCAGATCTTCGCGATTCCCGGCATCGCCAAGCACTTGATTCAGTCGGTGGGCAACCGCGATTATCCGTTGATTCTCGGCACGACGCTCTTGTTCTCGGTGATTCTGGTCGTTTCGAATTTGATAACCGATCTTTTGATGGCGATCGTCGATCCCAGGGTGAAGATGTCATGAGCGCCGCGGTCTCATCGGGCAAGAGCCTGCAATCGGAAGCCTGGAAGCAGCTGCGCGCGAACCGCGTGGCGATGTTCTCGGGCGGTTTGATTTTATTCGTCTGCTTGGTGGCGGCGCTGTCGCCGGTTTTGTCGCCGTATCCTTTTGACGAGCAGTTCTTGGACCGCGTTTTGGCGTCGCCGAGCCTGCAGCATTGGCTCGGTACGGATTCTTTGGGCCGCGACATGCTCTCGCGTTTGATTTACGGCGCGCGCGTTTCAATGACCGTCGGGATCGTCACCGCGCTGATATCGCTGGTGATCGGAACGCTCTATGGCGCGGTGGCCGGTTGGTTCGGCGGGTGGGTCGATAGTCTTTCGATGCGGGTCGTGGATATCCTGGATTCGATTCCGTCGCTGGTGCTGCTGATTCTGGTGAAGCTGGTCTTTGACGCTTTGGACGTGATCGACAACCCCGAGTTGAAGTCGTTGACGGGGATGCTGGTCGCCTTGTCTTTGACGAGTTGGGTGTCGCTCGCGCGCGTGGTGCGCGGACAGGTGTTGCAAGTGAAGCAGATGGCTTACGTCGAAGCCGCGCGCTCGATGGGCGCGAGCGGCACGCGCATGGTTTTGCAGCACATCCTGCCGAACATCGTCGGCCCCATGATCGTCCTGCTCACGTTCCAGATTCCGTCCAATATATTGAGCGAATCGTTCTTGAGCTTCTTGGGCCTGGGTCTTCAGCCGCCGTACTCCAGCTGGGGCGTGCTCGCCAACGACGGTTGGCGCTCGATGACCTCGTTTCCCCATTTGATGATCAGTCCCGGAGTCGCGATCTTCGTGGCCATGCTGGCGTTCAATCTTTTGGGCGACGGCCTTCGCGACGCGTTCGATCCGCAGATGCGCGGTCGGGTTTAAGCCCGACCATTTATCTGGGCCGGGCTGAGACGCGTACCCGTCGGTTCGACGATCCGAAAAGCGGCCGATCCCGGTTCATCAACACAGTTGTCGGCCAGCTTGTTACCCGTTCGTCAGGATTCCCATCAGCTTACGCCGAAATTCCTGTTTGCGCAGGAACGCCGGTGTGTCGACCGCGGTCTCCATCGCTTTCATCACGGCTTTGTCCGTTTGCAAGAGTCCTCCGACGTTTTGATTGTTGGTGGTGATCACGCGCGTTTCGGTCAGGATCGCGCGCGTTTGTTCGGGCGTGAGTTCGGGATTCACTTCGAGCATCAGCGCCACGGTCGCGGCCACTTGCGGAGTGGCGCCGCTCGTCCCGCCGAAGTTGCCGAACAAGCCGTTCGGACCGTACAAGGTCCACAGGTCTTCGCCGTAGGCGCCGACCGTCACGCGTGAACCGAAGTTCGACCACGTCGCCGCGTTGTCGTTGCGGAACAAAGCGCCGACGATGATCGAGCCCGTGTCGTCCTTCACTTCTTCCGTGAGCTCCACCGAGTAGTTCCCGGCGGCGCCGACGACGATCATGCCCGCGTCGTGCGCCAGGCGAACGGCGTCGCGCGTGCCGATGAAGGTTTCGGAAGAGCCGTTGGCGGTTTGGTTTTCCAAGACGATCACGTCCACGCTCGGGGTGGCGATCGCGCGCAGGATGCACGCGGCGGTGGCCTCTTCCTTATCAAGCTTGTCGGAGTTGTCGTAATTGTAGTTTTGCAGAGGCACCAAGCGCGACTCGTAAGCGATGCCGTTCGTGCCCGCGCCGTTCATCACGCCCGCGAGGATGGCGGCCACCGCCGTGCCGTGATAGGCGTACGGTCCGTCGTTGACGACCAGGGGTTCGCTCGTGTCGCTTAAGTCATAACGATGCTGCAAGAGCATGTTGGCGCGCAGATCGGGCTCGTCATGATAAAAGCCCGCATCGCAATCGGCGACCGTGACGCCCCACCCGGTGGCCATGGTCCAGGCGTTCTTCACGCCGAGCTTTTCGATCCACCATTGGTTGGTGAGTTCGGGATCTCCGGTCACGCCTTCGATCACCGGCGGGGGCACGCCGGGTTGAATCGTACCCACCAGATTTTCTTGATGCACGAACGTCAAGCCCGCATCCGCGTCCACGTAATACACATCGCCGAAATTCACGCGGCCTTCGGACAGCTCACGAATGCGCGCGACTTGCTCATTGCTCAAACCGAAGGTCATGCGGTTCAATCCCGGCGGCGTGCCGCTCAAACCTTTGAATACGTAGCGAGTTTCCGCGGCCGAAGCGAATGCCGACCAAAAGGCGAGTAGCCCCCAAAAAACTTTCATTCATCCCCCCCGAGATAGAAAATCCCAACTAGCCTAGGGGGCCTTTCGGCACCGGTCCAGCGAAGAATGATTTGTCGATACCGTGAGTCTAC
This sequence comes from Bdellovibrionales bacterium, assembly GCA_036822295.1. Classification (GTDB taxonomy): domain Bacteria; phylum Bdellovibrionota; class Bdellovibrionia; order Bdellovibrionales; family UBA1609; genus JALHOQ01. The sequence continues at coordinate 4,954 of DAISHW010000139.1, forward strand.
GGTTCTTTCGCCGTAGCCTTTTGGATAGTGACGCCGTAAATGGAAACGGGTTTGCCGGGTTCATTGCGCACCCGCAGCCACATCATGGCTTGGCCATCGCGCGCGCGAAATTTGCGGTTCACTGTGAACGCGCCGTCACCTAAAGGCGTAGCATCGACCGATTCGAAGGCGACGTCTCCGCCGATCGACGCTACTTGCAGGTCGGCGTTCTCTTTGGAAATTCCGCGCACGGTCAGGGTGTAGATCCGGTCGCGCTCAAGGTTTTCGACTTGGATTAGATTTTCGTATTCATGCTCGCCGGAGTCTTTGCCGGCGACGTGAAACATATAGGCCGAATCATTTTCGCGATTCGCGTCGCTTAAGGTGCGGTTGCTCCACTCCAATAGATCGCGGCGGCCCTGTTCATGCGAATCGACGTGATCCGCTCCGGCCGTTACCGCTCCGTCGCGCAAGTGCAGCTTCAGGACCAGCGGAGAAAGCGCTTCGGAGCCTTCGATCTCGATCTGCTCGGCCAGAAGGTAATTCTCGGCGCGCATGTACGGGAAATCGAAACGCCCCTGGACGTACTCTTCGCCCGGAATCGTGAAGGCGTGCGCGAGCGCGTTGCCGGGATTGAGCTCGAAACGCATGTCCTCTAATGAAAGGACACGCCCGTCCCGCGCGAAGTACGCGCCGAACGTCGGATCCATCATGGCCCACCGATCGGGGCCGATTTCGGCTTCGACCATGGTATGCGTGCCCTGTTGGGGCAGGTTCCCCAGATTCGCGTAGCGCGACTTCACGCCGTGAATGTCAAGGAGCGCCCGCAAAGCGAAGGCGCGGCCCGCGCAATTCACTTTGCAGCGTTCAAAAATCGGCTCACCCGCGGGCGCGGGCGTCTTCTGGCAATAGCGAAAAACGAAGGCGTTGAGTTCTTTGGCGATGGCTTCGGGCTTGGAACCGACCAGTGGCGTTTCGGAATCATAAAGCGACCCCATGAGCGCGCGGGCGGAGCCCCCGGCCTCTGCGATCTGCTGATTCCAAACTTCACTCGGGGATGGCGAATCCTCTGGCAGGGGACGCGGAATCCAAAGACCCGCTCCCAAACCGATCAAGAACACAGCTGTTTGATCATGGAGTTCTAAACGTTGAAGCGGAACAACATGATGTCGTCGTCATTGACGACATACTCTTTGCCTTCCGAACGGTACTTGCCGGCCTCTTTGACCGCGCTCTCGGATTTCAACGCGAACAGATCGTTGCAGTGATAGGTCTCGGCGCGGATGAAACCGCGTTCGAAGTCCGTGTGAATCACTCCGGCCGCGCCCGGAGCCTTCGTGCCTTTACGAATGGTCCACGCGCGCACCTCTTTTTCACCGGCGGTGAAATACGTGATCAAGTTCAAGAGCGCGTAGCCTTCGCGGATCAAGCGGTTCAACCCCGGCTCCTTGATGCCCATCGAGGCCAGGAACTCCGCCCGGTCGCCGGGCTCGAGCTGCGAGATCTCGGCTTCCATTTGCGAGCAGATCTGCAGCGACAGGTTGCGTTCGGACTTCGCGCGGTCCGCGACCAAGTCGGCCATGGCGGATTTCCCGGCCAGGAACTCTTCCTCCGAGACGTTGCAAACGTACAAGACGGGCTTCACGGTCAAAAGATGCAGATCGCGAAGCGTGGGCAATTCGTCCTCGGCGGGCTCGACGACGCGCGCGGGCTTACCCTCTTTAAGGGCTTCGTAGATTTTTTTGACGATCGAGAACTCCGACTTCACTTTCGCGTCCTTCGAGGACTGGGCGAGCTTTTCGATTTTTTTAAAGCGCTTTTCGACCGAGTCCAGATCGGCGAGCATGAGCTCGGTGTTGATGACGTCGATGTCGCGCAAAGGATCGACCGAACCGCTCACGTGAACGACGTTCGGATCTTGAAAACAGCGCACGACGTGGATGATGGCGTCGGTCTCGCGGATGTTGGCGAGGAACTG
>DAISHW010000140.1:0-4692 GCA_036822295.1 Bdellovibrionales bacterium
GCCGCAGCCCGAAGGCCCGATCAACGCGGTGATGGCATTCTTGTAGATCGGGATACTCACTTGTTTCACGACTTCTTTATCGCCGTAATAAAAGCTGAGCTTCTTCACATTGGCAGAGACCGATTTGTCGACGATTACCATTTGATCCTCTTGCGGAAGCGGCCGCGAATGTAAATCGCGATACCGTTCATCATCAGCGTCATCGCGAGCAGGATCATTCCCGTGGCGGCCGCGTTCACATGAAACTCATGCTGCGGACGGGAAATCCAGTTGAACATTTGAATCGGCATGACCGTGAACGGATCCATCAACCATTGCGCGTTCACGAAAGGAAACGCCTCTTGTACGGGCGGCGGCGGCAGGAACGCGATAAAGGTCATCGCGCCGATGGGGATCAGCGGCGCGGTCTCACCGATCGCCCGACTGAGCGAGATGATCACGCCGGTCAGGATCCCGCCGGTCGAATAAGGCACCAAGTGATGTTGAATCACCTGCCATTTGGTCGCGCCCACCGCGTAGGCGGCCTCGCGGATATGACTGGGAATGGTACGCAAGGCCTCGCGGGTCGCGACGATGACGATCGGCAGCACCAGCAAGCCCAGAGTGAACCCGGCGGTCATGATGCTTTGACCAAGGCCGAAGCGGTAAACGAAAAGGCCGAGCGCCATTAAGCCGAAAGTGATCGAGGGGATTCCCGCTAGATTCACGATGTTCAGTTCGATGAAACCGGTCACCAAATTCTTGGGCGCGTACTCCTCGAGGTATATACCCGCCGCCACTCCAAGCGGAATCGCGCACAGAGCCGTGACCAGCATGATGCACAAGGTGCCCACCCAGGCGGACAAAATTCCCGCCTTCTCTGGAAAACGCGACGGAAAGTTGATCAAGAAATCCCACGAAACCCGCGGAACGCCCGTGCTGGCCAAATCCACGATCAGCGCGAGCAAAGTCAAGAGCGCGAAAAGCAGCAGCAGCAAAGCCAGCGCCGCAAAGACGACGTCTTTGATTTTACGCTGGCGCAAATTAGAGGTCGCGACACTCATTTAATAAGCCTCACGGAAGCGGCGGCGAAGCGCGAAGCCGATCAGGTTGAAAATCAAGGTCAGTATCAACAGCGTCAAGCCCGCCACATAGATCGATTGATAGCCGATCGAGCCGTGCGGTAAATCGCCCAAGCTCACCTGAACGATGAACGCGGTGATCGTGGCCACGGGTTCGGTGGGATTCGCCGTCAAATTCGGCTGCAAGCCGGCCGCGATCGCCACGACCATGGTTTCACCGAGCGCGCGCGAAATTCCCAAAATGTAAGCCGACATCACGCCCGAGAAAGCCGCCGGGATCACGACGCTAAAAGACGTCTGTAGGCGAGTGGCTCCCACCGCGAAAGAGGCCTCGCGCAAGTAGCCGGGGACCGCCCGCATGGCGTCTTCGCTCAACGAGGTCACGTAAGGCACGATCATCACGCCCATGACGAGTCCCGCGCTCAACGCATTGAAGCCGCCCATATCGGGAAATATTTTTTGCAAGAGCGGAGTGACGAACAGCAACGCGAAATAGCCGTACACCACGGTGGGGACGGCCGCCAACATCTCCAAGATCGGCTTTAAAATCTCGCGCACGCGCGACGGCGCGTATTCGCTCAAGAAGGTGGCGATCACCGTGCCGACGGGAATCGCCACGCTGCAAGCGATGAACGTGGTCAAAAGGGTCCCGCTCAGCAGCGGTAAAACCCCGAACTGCGCGTTTTCAAAAAGCGGAGTCCATTTCGTGCCCGTTAAAAAATCCCAAACGGAAACGTGCGTGAAAAACGGAATCGATTCGACGATCAAAATCGACAAGATGCTCAAGGTCACAAAAACGGCGGAAGCCGCGGCCAAGAACAGCGCGGCTTCGATGGCTCTTTCTTTCCAAACCCGCGTGCGCTTCACGCGCAACCGGGTTTGCTGAAGCACGCTCGACCGGGTCGCGGTCAACGGCATGGCTTCGGCTTCGTTCAAGTTCACTGGAGCTTCTTTTCCTTTTTCATCAAGTCTTCGATTTTCATCCCGACTTCGCTATGACCGGCGAAAACGGTGCCGAGTTTCCCGGCCTTCACGTGATCCAGTCCGAGTTTGTAAGCCGCTTCGGGAAGCGGCACATACTTGGCGTCCACCACCAGCGCCGGCGCTTTGGTCAGATAGAATTCGACGAACTCCTTGATCTCGGCGCGCGCGTAAGATTTTTCGCTGACATAGATGAACAAGGGGCGCGAAAGCGGCTCGTAAGTGCCGTTTTCGACCGAGTCGCGGGCCGGAATGATCGGCTTGCCGCCTTTGCCGATGACCGGAATCACCTTCAGGCTGGCTTTGTTGGCCTCGTAATATGAGAAAGGCAGATAACCCAAAGCGTTTTTGTCGGAGGACACGCCCTTCACCAAAACGTTGTCGTCTTCACTCGGCGTGTAGTCGCCGCGCGAAAGCTTGGCTTTACCGACCACGGCCTCGGTGAAGTAATCGAACGTTCCCGAATCGGCGCCCGCGCCGTAAAGTTTGAGCGGTTGGGCGGGCCATGCGGGGTTCACGTCCTTCCAGGTTTTAACTTTTCCCTCTGCCGCGGGCTCCCACATCTTCTTGAGCTCGGCGACCGTGATTTGATTCAAAAAGGTGTTGGCTTTATTGACGATGATCACCGTCGCATCGAAGGCGATCGGTATTTCGAAGAAACGAATACCGGCCTTCGCGCAGGTTTCCATTTCACCGGTCTCGCCGGCCTTCGTGGCCTTTTGAATCGGGCGCGAAGCGTCTTGGATATCGGTTTCCCCGCGGCAGAATTTTTTGAAACCCCCGCCGGTTCCGGAAACGCCGACCGTGATTTTCACCTTGCCGCGCTTCGAAGTCTGAAACTCTTCGGCCACCGCTTCGGTGATGGGATAAACCGTGCTGGAACCGTCAATTTTGATAGTGGCCGTTTGAGCGTGCGAAATGGCGAAAAACGCGAGCAAAGAGAGCATGGATTTTCCTCCAAGAATGCTATGGATCTTAGCAAATCTGTCAGAACGCATCTGTTAGGAAGACGTCAGGAAGAAAAACGGAGAGCGGCGACTTTTTACCGTGTAGCGATAGACCGCTGCAGCAATGAATCGGGGGCGCTTATACCCGCCCCCTTGTGAAAACTAGCGTTGAACGGCGTCGATAATATTTTTCAAGGCTTCCTGATTTTTCACGCCATGAAACTCCAACTGGACGCGGCGATTGCGTTGCAGCGCCGCGGGCGCCATCGAACGCGAGAGCAGGTCACGTTTGCCTTTAGCGTCGGTGATGATTTGCGAGCGGCTCACGCCCGAGGCGATGAACGAATTGGCGATCGTTTGGGCGCGACGTTCCGACAGACGGTCGTTGTACGAATCGGTTCCACGCTGATCGGCGTGACCGACGATTTCGACTTTGTCGAACAGGTGGCGGTTGTCGGCAAGGGCGCGCGCCAAACGGCGCATGTACGGCTGCGAAGAACGCACGAGCTTGGTCGAATCGGTGTCGAAGTTCACATCGCGCGGATCGATCTCAAACGTTTGCACCGCGCGCGCCGCCAAATGCGGGGCGATCGGTTGCGGGGCCGGCTCTTCGACGCGGATCACTTCGGGAGCGGGCGAAGATTTCGGACCGAAACTCACTTGAATTTCGGCCATTACGGTATCGATCGTCTCTCCGCTGATACCGACGTCGGTCATCGCGCGGCCGCCGGCCCGAACCAAATACGTGTCGTCCCAGTTGAACTCTTTCAAAACCTGCACGCCGATGAACGACGCCAAGTTGTCCGTGTTCGAGCGATAACGATCGGGATTGTCGACCAGCGTGCTCCACAGCGCGCCCAGTTGCCAACGATTGCTCAATTCATAGCGACCCGCCAATTCCGTGTAGAGAGATTGAATCGTGTCGGAGTCGCGGCCGTTCTGAGTCAGGAATTGATTGTGGATACCGATGCCCGCGTCGGCCACCCAAGGAGCGGTTTCAAAGTAGTACGAACCCAGGATTTTCATATGCGTAGGCACGCCGCCCGTGCGAATCGAGTCGTTCGAATCCATCGCCCCGAGAGCACCGCCCAAAAACGGCCACAAACCCTGCGGCTGACTCAAATCACCGCGCTGAATTTCAGGCTTTAAAGAAAGAACGTTGTTTTCATTCGCGAACGCATTGAGCGCGCAAAAAGCGAATATGGAAATCAAGACGCGTTGAACCACGGTGAACCCCCGAATTGCGTTATGCATACGCTATAAAATTTAACTAATGACCGGTTTGCAAGCAAGATCTTATACTTCGCTCAGGGAGTTCCAATCGTGGCAAAAAAGATTCGCGTCGGTTTGATCTTCGGCGGCCGCTCAGGCGAGCACGAAGTCAGCATCGCCTCGGCGATGTCGGTCTATAACGCTTTGGATAAATCGCGTTACGACGTGACTTTCATTGGAATCAATAAAGACGGCCGCTGGCTTTTACCCGATCCCAAGCCCCTGCTCGCGCAAGCGGCCAATCCCATGGCCATTCGTTTTGACGCGCAGGCGGAATCTTATCCGCTGATTCCCCCGACCGACGGGAAGTTCGACGTGATTTTGCCGATTCTGCACGGCACTTTCGGTGAGGACGGGACGATTCAAGGCATGCTCGAAATGGCCCAGATCCCCTACGCGGGCGCCGGCGTGCTTGGCTCCGCGATCGGCAT
>DAISHW010000140.1:4702-5428 GCA_036822295.1 Bdellovibrionales bacterium
GTGGCGAGTCGCCTGCTGACCGCGGCGGGAATTCCCGTCGTGCCGTCGCTTTGCGTGAAGAAGCATGAGTTCCAGATGAACAAATCGGAACTCATGAAGCGCATTCTGGCCAAATTCACATTTCCTTTCTTTATAAAGCCCGCCAACGCGGGCTCGAGCTGTGGCGTGAGCAAGGTGAAGAAAGAAGCCGATCTTTTGCGGGCTCTCGAAGACGCCTTTTCTTTCGATCTGAAAATCTTAGTGCAAAAGGCCGTGACCGCGCGCGAACTCGAAGTTTCGGTGCTGGGTAATGACGCTCCCCGAGCTAGCATCGTCGGTGAGATCGTTCCGAAGCATGAATTTTACAGTTACGAAGCCAAATACGTCGATGAGAACGGCGCGGAGCTCAAGATCCCCGCCGAAAACCTGCCGGATGAAGTGGGCGAAAAAGCGCGGCGCTGGGCCATTCAAGCGTTTCAAGTCCTGGAATGCCAGGGCATGGCGCGGGTCGATTTCTTCTTGGATCGCGAAACCGGCGAACTGTTTCTGAACGAGATCAATACGATCCCCGGCTTCACCAAGATCAGTATGTACCCCAAACTTTGGGAGGCCTCGGGGTTGGCCTATGCCGATCTGCTGGACGAGTTGATTCGCCTGGCCATCGAGCGGTTCGAACAACGAAAAGCGCTGCGCACCAACTATTGATCCAGCACATTCAATCGCACTAAGCGCGACTCGAGATCCGCG
>DAISHW010000140.1:5438-6888 GCA_036822295.1 Bdellovibrionales bacterium
TCAAATCCCAACCCGCGCGCGGCCAGCACATTGGCGATCACATCGTCGATGAAGACGGTCTCTTCAGGCTTTACGTCATGCTCCCGGCAAAGATGCATGAAGATGCGCGGATCGGGTTTCCTTATGCCGATCCTCCCCGAAATCACCATCGCGTCGAAGTCTTTGAAAAACCCGCAAGTCTTTTCGGCGATCGGAAACGTTTCGGCGGACCAATTCGAGAGCGCGAAAACGCGGTGGCGGCCCCCGTGTTTGATGCGATCCATGATCTTGACGGTCGATTGAATGGGCGGCCCGAGCATTTCACCCCAACGCTCCCGATAGGCCCGAATCTCTCCCGCGAACTCGGGATGCCGGGCGCTCAATTGGGCGGTGGCCTCGTTGAACGGACGACCGGCGTCGAGTTCGTCGTTCCATGCGCCCGTGCAAACGTTGGCTAAGAAGTATTCCATCTTTTCCGCGTCCGCGAAGAGCTTGCGGTAAAGGTTGCGCGGATCCCAAGAGATCATGACGTTGCCCAAATCGAAAACGACGTTCTTGATTTCCATCACGCGACCTCCGTGAGGTAAACTCACTCATCTACTATTCATCCATAACAAACAAAATGTGTATAACTCGGTGGATATATGTGCATTACTGCGCGCGATTCATACACGGATGCCTATCCGTATCACGAATTCGAAGGCGGAAAAAGGCGCTGGAGGTGTGTGCAGCCTATCAGCCACACAAACACCCCCGCGATATATGATAAACCTCAGCTGCGATAGACGGTCGTGTCTGTCGCGGTCTTCTTAGGGTTGCGAGGTTCAGTTGGCACCTCTGTGCTGGACGAAATGTCCTCGGCGCCGGTTTGTTCTAAGACTTTGGTAGCTTTATTGACCCATTCCAAATCGTCAGCGTGGACCGAGAGCAGAATCCCGCCCTGATTCACGCGGCCTTCAAAGCGTTTCGCTTCGTACTCGGGAATTCCAAGTCCGATCAAACCACCGGTCAGGCTGCCGATGGCTCCCCTGGCTCCCGCGCCGGCAAGGGCGGCGAGAATGGGACCTGCCGCGATCAGCGGCGCCAGTCCGGTAAGGGCCAGAGCCCCGGCGCCAACCAGCCAGCCGAGAGCGCCTCCGAGTACGAGTCCCGTGCCGCCTCCGGCGGTGGCTCCTTCTGGGGCTTTGGTTTGCTTTGTGTGCGCGAAATCATCTGACATGCTCCCTTGCGGCATGAGTACCGAAACGTCCGACGTGCGAAAGCCTGAGTTTTTCAAAGCCTCGATCGCACGTTCAGCGGCCGTGCGACTAGGGTAAATTCCAAAGGCGACTCGGTTTCCGGATTTCATATTCACTCCTGCACCACGATTTCGTTGCGCACGTCAGGTGCGTAAGCTTTCGCGATGTCGCCGACCAAAGACCGCTCTCCTTGATTGGGCACCGTACCTTTCAGCACGGTCATTCCGTCCATC
>DAISHW010000141.1:0-6861 GCA_036822295.1 Bdellovibrionales bacterium
TTTTCCTGTCCAATTGCAGATCGGCGAAACGCTCGCCGCCGGATTGAGTGAGCTTTACGGGCGCTTGGCCTTCCGCCGCGGCCCAGATCTCTTGATCGGCGAAATTCACGAAATAAACGACGCCGTCCGTGACCAAAAAGCTTAAGCCGCCGTATTCCAGATACTTGGTCCGCACGTTGAATTCTTTGGGCAGCACTTCCGTCGTTTGCCCGTCGGCGCCGAGTCGGATCAACGTTTGGCGACCGCCTTCGTCGGGCCTCGACTCCAGAAAGTAAACACTCTTGCCGTCGACTTGAATGGCTTGCGTGAGCGCCCGGTCCTTGCCCGAGACGAATTCAGGAGTGACCGGAGACTTCCACGAACCAAATGGCGCTGTGCTTTTCATGGGCGGAGTATGTTCTTCACTCCGAAGGACGTCAATCCCTTGACCCGAGCTCTAAAACGACGCCTCAGTCGCTCGAGTATTTCTAGTCGTCAAGCCGCGATCGAGCCATTTTTATCTGAATATTCACGGCCTCCGGCGACGTGCCGCCGAAACTCTTGCGCGCGTGCAGGACCGCTTCGTGCGAAGCCTTGGCGAGCGACGTCGCGTCGAACAGCGCGTGGTATTTTTTAAGCTCGGTGAGCGACAGATCCTCGAGCCCTTTACCGGCGGCGATGCAGCCGCGGACCATGTGGCCGACGACTTCATGCGCTTCGCGGAAGCTTAAACCTTTTTCGACCAGATCATCCGCCAGGTCCGTCGCGTTCGAGAAATCGGCCGTGAGCGCCGCGGCCATCGCGTCTTCGCGCCACTTGGCCTTACTCAACATCACGGTCATCAGATTCACGCAATCGCTGACGGTCTCTAACCCCTCGAATAAATGGATCTTGTCCTCTTGCATGTCGCGGTTGTAGCTCATGGGCAGACCCTTCATCATGGTCAACGCGCCCATGAGCGCGCCGTACACCCGGCCCACGCGGCCGCGGATCAGCTCCGCGACATCGGGATTCTTCTTCTGCGGCATGATCGAGGAGCCCGTCGTCACCTCGTCGCCGAGCTCGACGAAACCGAACTCCGGCGTCGACCAGATGATGAACTCCTCGCTCATCCGCGAGAGGTGCATCATCACCATCGAAGCATTGGATAAAAACTCGATCACGAAATCGCGATCCGAAACCGCGTCGAGCGAATTCGGCGAAGGCTCAATGAAGTCGAGCTTCCGGCACGTGTACTCGCGGTCGATCGGGAACCCCGTGCCCGCCAGGGCGGCGGAACCAAGCGGCATCACCGCGATTCGCTTCACGCTGTCCTCAAAACGTTCGAAATCGCGCTGGAACATCCAAAAGTACGCCATCAAATGATGCGCCAGACTCACCGGCTGCGCGTGCTGCAAATGGGTCATGCCGGGCAAAATCGTTTCGACATGCTCTTCGGCTTGACGAATGATCTCGGCCTGAAGTTTCTTGATTCCATCCGTCAGATAGCCCACGTGATCGATCAGGTACATGCGCGTGTCGGTGGCGACTTGATCGTTGCGCGAGCGCGCGGTGTGCATCTTTTTGGCGGCAAGGCCGATCTTGTCAAAGAGCCGCGCTTCGATTTCGCCGTGCACGTCCTCGGCCTTCGGATCAAACGTCCACTTGCCGCTCGAGATCTCTTCCGCAATCTCGAGCAGACCCGAAACGATCTTATCGCCGTCGGCCTGGGGAATGATGTTCTGCTTGGCGAGCATCTCGGCGTGGGCGATCGAGCCTTTGATATCGACTTCCCAAAGCTTCTGATCCACGTCGATCGACGAGGAAAAATCCTTCACCGCCTGGTCGGTCTCTTTCTCGAAGCGCCCACCCCAAAGTGCCATTACAGTTCCTTTTGATTCTTGGCCAGGAGTTGCTGATACATGCGCGCCTGAAGCCCGAAATTCTTGACCGCGCCCGTGCTCTCGCGTTGATCGAAGGTCGTCGTGTCGAACGACGCCAGATCTTCCGAGTAAAGCGCCCAGGGCGAGGATCGACCGATCACCGTGCACGCGCCTTTATATAAATTCAGCTTCACCTCGCCGGTCACGCGCTTTTGCGTCGAGCCGATGAACGCTTCCAGATCCTCTTTGTAGGGATCCCACCATAGTCCTTCGTAGGCGAGCTTCGACCATTCTTGATCGACGATCGCTTTGAAGCGGATCTCGTCGCGCGTGAGCACCAGGTTCTCGAGCGCCTTATGCGCCTTCAAGAACACCGTCGAGCCGGGACATTCGTAGTTCTCGCGCACCTTCAGGCCCATCATGCGGTCCTCCATGATGTCCACGCGCCCAACGCCGTGGCGGCCCGAGATCTCGTTCATCTTGATCACGAGTTGCGCCGGCGTGGCCGTCTGCCCGTCGATCGCGACCGGCACGCCATTTTTAAAGCGCAAAGTCACCTGCTGGGGTTTCGCCTCGGCGTTGTCGACCGACTTGGTCCATTGGAAAATATCTTCAGGAGGAGCGTAATCCGGCTCTTCCAGACGCCCGCCCTCGATCGAGCGGCCCCAAAGGTTTTCGTCGATCGACCAGATCTTGTTGGCCGATTGCGTGACCGGGATGTTTTTCTTGGCGGCGTAGTCGAGCTCCCAAGAACGCGTCAGATTGCGCTCACGAATCGGCGCGTGAATGACCGCCTGGGGGATCAGCGAGCGGATGCCGAACTCAATGCGGTATTGGTCGTTGCCTTTGCCCGTGCAACCGTGCGCGAAATCTTTGACACCCAACTCTTTGGCCTTTTCGGCCGCGATCTGCGTGATCAGCGGACGCGCGATCGACGTCGACATGGGATAACCTTGGTAATCGCCGTTGGCTTTGACGGCCGGCCAGCAGAATTGCTCCACGAACGTCTCGCGGGCATCCACCGTGTAATGCTCGGTTTTCAAAATCTTGGCTTTTTCCTCGGCTTGCTTGATATCGGCGGGATCTTGGCCGACGTCGATCGTGACCGTCACGACATCCTTGTAACCGTACTCTTCGCGCATCATCGGAATACAGATGGAAGTGTCCAGTCCCCCACTGTAGACGAGCAGCACTTTCTTACCGGAATTCTCTTTCGCCATGACTTCCCCTACCTGTTGAATTTTAAATATTTATGCAGCCTTAATCGGTCCTATCAATATTTGCTTCGCAGTGTCCACACCAATTTCATAAATATGCACCCGCATCGCATATTTATTCAAAAAATACGCCCAAAATGCCTAAAACTCGACCAATGGGAATATTTATGCATCCCTAACACGATTCAACTCAAATAAAAATTTGACATGACGGTCTGTCGGCCATAAATATGCATGTATGACGCATAATTATTCAAACAACATGCAACCACAGAGCGCGTCCATCGTCGGCGCCCGCGGCTACACGGGCCTTGAGCTCGCGCGCCTGCTGCTCAAACATCCCGGCGTCCGGCTGACCCATTGCTTCGCGACCAAAGAGTTCAAACTGTCAGACGATATTTTGGAAAACGGCGCCGAGAAAGTCGCCTGCCTGACCGACGAGCAACTCTTCGACAACCTGACGGACATCGTTTTTTTAGCGACGCCCGCCGAAGTTTCGCTCGCGCTCGCGCCGAAAATCTTGAAGGCCGGCAAGAAGGTCATCGATCTGAGCGGCGCCTTTCGTTTGAAAATGAACGACACCATGAAGTGGTACGGCTTCACCCATTCCGCGCCCGAAGCTCTGAACGGCGCGGAGTACGGCCTCCTGCCCTTTTGCGGCCCTTTAAACAAGAAGACGCGGCTGATCGCCAATCCGGGCTGTTACGCGTCGGCCATCAGTCTGGCACTCGTGCCGCTGATCAAACGCGGCTTGATTGACACCGATTCGCTCGTGATCGACGCGAAGTCGGGCACGACGGGCGCGGGCAAGAAGGCGCAAGAAAATCTGCTTTTCGCGGAAGTCGATGGCGAGTGCCTGCCTTACCGGGTCGGCAAGCACCAACACCTGCCCGAGATTCAAGAGACCGTTTCGCATTTTGCCGGAAAACAAATCGATCCGCATTTCGTAACTCATTTGCTGCCCGCCAAGCGGGGCATCGTCGCGTCGATTTTCGCGCGCTCAGAGACCCGCGACATCCAGGACGTGACCCTGGCGTACACAGAGGACTTCGGGAATTACCCGCTCGTCCGCTTTGGGCCGGAATACTCGAAGCTCGCCAAGCTTCAAGGCGTCGTGGGCACGCCGTTCACCCATATTTCGTACGAGCTCATAGGGGATAAGCTCTATGTGTTCTCGGTGATCGACAATCTAATGAAGGGCGCGGCCAGCCAAGCGGTGGAGAATCTGAACCGCTTCTTGGATTTGCCCCCGCACTTCTCACTTCATGGAGCGGCCAACTAAGATGTCACCTGGACCTGGTCTTCAAAGAACAGTGCTGCCTTTGGGATTTTTCGCAAGCGGCGTGAATTGCGGCGTTCGTCGTTATCGTCCTGACGTGGGCTTGATCTACACGGAGAAAGACTGCGTCGCGGCCGGTGTGTTCACGCAGAACGAAGCGAAAACCGCGCCCGTTTTGCATTGCCAATCGCTTTTGCCCTCGGCAAGCGTTCGCGCCATCGTGACCAATTCGGGTCAAGCCAACGCCGCCACCGGCGCCCAAGGGATCGAGAACAACAAGAAGATGGCGGCAAGCGTCGCCCAAGAACTCGGTATCGACCCCGCGCAAGTGCTCACCGCGAGCACCGGCGTGATCGGTCAACAGATGGATATCGAGAAAATCACGGCCGCGATCCCGGAGCTGGTCGAGCGCGCCACCGACGTGGCCGAGAATTTCGCCCTGGCGATCCTGACCACCGACCTGGTGCCTAAGGCCGTCACCACCACGCTCAACTTAAGCGGCGGCGTCGTGCGCATCACCGGCATCTGCAAAGGTTCCGGCATGATTCACCCGAACATGGCGACCATGCTGGGCTACGTGCTGACGGATCTGAAAATGACCCCGCAAATGGCGCACGAAATGCTGAAAGAGGCGACCGACGTCTCGTTCAACATGATCAGCGTCGACGGCGATTCGTCGACCAACGATTGCTGTTTCATGATGGCGAGCGGCGAAAGCGACGTGGAGCTGAAGACCGACGCCGACCACGCGACCTTTAAAAAGGCCGTGATCGAAGTGTCGCAATTCCTAGCGCAAGCGATCGCCGCCGACGGTGAAGGCGCGACCAAGCTTTTAGAGGTGGAACTGAAAGGCTCGCCGTCGCTCGAGCTCGCCCGCAAAGCCGCGCGCGGCGTGACGTTGAGTCCGCTGATCAAGACCGCGATGCACGGGGAAGACCCGAATTGGGGCCGCATCCTTTCGCGGTTGGGGCAAGAGCGCGTAACCGCCGCGGCTTTGGCGAAGATGTCGATGAAAGTGCAAGGCAAACTCTTGTTTGAAAACGGCGCGCCCGCGGTTTTCGATCGCGCCGAGGTCAAGAGCCTGCTGAAGCAAAGCAAAATTCATATTGAAGTCGACCTGAAGTCGGGAACGGAATCCGCGACGGCTTGGGGCTGCGACCTTTCGAAAAAATACGTAGACGTCAACACGGAGTACTCATGAAGAAGCTACCTCGCGTTCTTATTAAAATCGGCGGCGCGGCCCTTGTGGCCGAAGACGCGCTCGATTACGTGGCCGAAGCGGTTCAACAGTTTCGCCTCAACGGCCATCAGGTCATCGTCGTGCACGGCGGGGGTCCCGCGATCAACGCGGAACTCACCCGCCTGGGCATCACGTGGCGGTTCTTGAACGGCCAGCGGGTGACCACGCCCGAAATGATGGGCGTGATCGAGTCGACTCTTTGCGGCCAAGTGAATTCGAAGCTGGTGCGCCATTTCGTGGCGAGCGGCATTCCCGCGGTCGGCTTGTCCGGCGCGGACGCGAAAACTCTGCTGTGTAAACCCGCGTCCGAAGAACTCGGTCGCGTGGGCGCGATCCAACAAGTGAACTCGATTTGGATCGAGGAACTCTTGCGCGTGTCGACCCGCCCCGTTCCGGTGATCGCGCCGATCGGCGTGGGTCTGGACGGCCAGCCGTACAACGTCAACGCGGACTACGCGGCGTCGCGGCTCGCGGGCGCGCTGCAAGTCGATCAATTGATTTACCTGACCGATCAAAACGGCGTCTTGGATAAACAGGGACGCCCGTACAATTCCCTGTCCGAGCCCCAGATCCGCGCGCTCATCGATGACGGCGTGGTGACGGGCGGCATGATGACCAAAATGAACGCGGTCTTGAGTGCTTTGAAAAGCGGCGTCGGCGGCGTGCGCGTGATGAATGGCCGCGACGCCTCGTTCGCCTGCAATAGTTTTGAGTTCGGAACCACGTGCCGGCTGGGCGCGCGCCTAAAACCCGCCGATATGGAGTTGAACGCCTATGCCGCGGTTTAAATCCATGCACTTTCTGACGGGCGAGGAGCTGAGTCCCGCGGAGCTGACCGCGCTGATCCAAGACGCCGAGCAAATGCGCTTGCGGCGCGGGGCCGAGGTCGTGCGCCCGCTGACCGGCAAAACCGTCGCGTTGATTTTCGAAAAGCCGTCGTTGCGCACGCGCGTGAGCTTCACGGTCGGCGTGCAAGAACTCGGCGGCTACGTGATGGAGCTCTTGAGCTCGCAGCGCAAGAGCGAGGAGCCCGAGGACACGATCCGCGTGCTTCAAGGCATGGTGCACGGAGTGATGCTGCGCACGTTCGATCACTCGGCGCTCGAGCGCATGGTCGCCAAAGCCACGATCCCCGTGATCAACGGACTTTCGGATTCGCACCATCCGTGCCAGGCGATCGCGGACATTCTGACGGTGTATCAGCGCTTCGGTAGGCTCAAAGGCGTGAAGATCGCCTATTTCGGCGACGGCAACAACGTCCTGCACTCGCTGCTCCTGCTCGCT
>DAISHW010000142.1:0-6854 GCA_036822295.1 Bdellovibrionales bacterium
CGCATCACCGATATGGCCAGCCAGGTCCTGAATCCGAACGGGAACTTGACCGAAGTCACCGCCAACCTGGCCGTGCTCCGCAAAGCGCTCAGCGAATTGAAAACCTCTACCCCGCTCAGCGCGGACGAGGATTTGGCTCTGAGCGCGCTGAACTCCTATTTCGGCGCCCCAACCGCGGCCACGCAGGAAGAAAAAGCCCGGGCCTACCTGCGCACCCTGAACGGGCCCCTATCGCGCACGGCCTTGAAGAAGACCTTTCCCGGGGTCAATACCGACCGAATAGACTACGGCCAGCTCTACGCGGCCCTTGAGAACGGCGGCATGGATGCGTATCTCTATCTCAGTCGCCTCAGCTCGTTCCTTGAATTTCTCCAGTTGAAAAGTTTCGTGCCGCGCTTTTTGGAAATGCCTGACGGCCACCGGACACCGATCGACAACAAGCCCTTTGATCTCGAGCCGCCCCAGGATCTGAACTCCTTCCAAAATTATTTCCTGAACGGACCGCCGGCCCTGACCGCCGAAAGATTTTTATCGGGCGACATTCTCGAGATGACCTACCGCGAAGATCGGCAGGTCTCCGGTATCACCAAAGAAAAGGATCGCGTGGTCACCGTCATGGTTTACGACATCAGCGGCTCCATGCGGGGGCACCGGGCCGCGATTCAGGGCGCGCTGATGGCGAGTTTCGCGGATCGCGCCCAGCAGCTCGTGCAGACCGGAGCCGCCGAACACGTCATTTACGCCATTCCCTTCGGCGTGAGGCCCGGAAATCCCGAGAGAATCGAAGGCACGGATCAGTTCTTCCGCTTTTTCGAATCGAAAATGCAAGCTACGACGGCCAGTGAATCGGACACGAAATTCACCGCGGCGTTGAACGAGGCCCTGAAGTTCATCGGTCAAGAGTCCGTGAGCAATCCCGCGTTGAAACGCGCCAATATTTTATTTCTTACCGATGGCGCCGATCCAAATTTTCGGTTTGCGCAACTCGAGGCGCAACGCCGGCTAATCGATCCGTCGATCGAACTCTCCATGGCTTGCGTCGCCATCGAGCAAGGGAACGAACATATGACCGAAGCCATCAAAGATGGCTCGGCCCTTAAAGTCTTTGACCGCTTTCAGTACCGGCATTTGACCAAGCAAGAAATTCAAAATATTTTCACCCGCGAGGCGATGCTCAGGCATCTCGAATCTCTCGCCCAGTCCCTGCAGCATCAGGGCGCCGATTTGCGCACTTCGGCCCGCATCGCGCTCAACCAATCGCTCTTGAACCTCGAAGTGAGACGGCTCGGTCAATTCAATTGGGACCACCTTGAGATCGATCGCGTGTTGCAAAGCTACGTGGCCAAAGAAACGAAAACCGAGCTGGACCGCGTTTTCGAGATTCTGTTCGCGAGCCCGATACCTGAGGAAATCTCCAAGGCCAATCGTCGCATCGAGAAGCTGAATCTGCTGGAACAAGGTCAAGACCGTTCGCGGATGTGGAACGCGATCGGCTCCGGCATGCACGCGCGTATTCAGAAATGGGTCGATCGGCCCTAATTTTGTCACCCTAGAACCGGTTTACGGCGCTTTTAAGACCTTAAACGCCAAGGCGAATCGCT
This sequence comes from Bdellovibrionales bacterium, assembly GCA_036822295.1. Taxonomy (GTDB): domain Bacteria; phylum Bdellovibrionota; class Bdellovibrionia; order Bdellovibrionales; family UBA1609; genus JALHOQ01. The sequence continues at coordinate 1,602 of DAISHW010000142.1, forward strand.
TATTTAACCCCGCGCCCGGCACGCCGCTCGCACTGGAGCCCTGCCATTCTACAAGTGAATACGGGGTTGGTTTGAAACATCGGTACGTGGTCTTATTGGTTGTGTTCGCGGGCGCCCTTGGGGCGGGGCCCGCGCGCGGCCAGGTGAAGCCCAAAAAGGCCGACGCGTTTTGCGCGACCATGTTGGGCGTGGGCGGCGCCGCCGATCCCCGCAGGCTTTGGCCGGTCGAAGACGCGGCTCAGGTCGCTCCCGGTCTGCGCAAAATCTCGCTCATCAATGAAGCCACCTCCGAAGACTCCTTACGCTTGCAATCCATCCGCAACATCAGCGCGGAGACGTACGGTCTCAAAGGTTTCAATCGCGTGGCGTTCGAAGGGCTGCTGCGCATCTTCAACAACCCTGATTTGAGCGAGCTCTTCGCCGCGCACATGGAGCGCCTGGGCTTGATCCGCGCGCATGTCAGCGATCCGCACTACGCGAAGATGAAGCTCCTGGCCGCCAACGCCGAAATCGACGTCACCGGGGACTTCGCCGATCCCGTCATCCAAGCCTACTTGAAGCCGCTCCGCAAACGCGCCCTGAACAACCAAATCGATCCATTTCTCTCACCCGTTTCGGAGCGCCAACGCTTGAACGCCCTGCTTTCGATGTTCGCGAAGTCGCTGGAAAATTTAGATCCGCAGAAAGCCGACTCGCTCGAGGCCATAAAGACCGTGCTCATGGAAGTCCAGCGCCTGCACATCGAAGGCCGGCTGAACCCCAAGCGCCTTGAAACCACTCTGGCTTCGCTCTCGGGTTTCGCGCGCTACAAAGTTCGCGACCTGAAAGTTCCCCTAATCGTCAGCTACGTCACCGGCTTCGTGCCCGTGGTCGGACCGGTCGTCGGCAGCGTGATCAGCGCGTGGAACCACATATATGAGCAAGCCTCGCGCCACCAGCATTTGGTGAAGGATCTTTTCATCGAAGTCACGAAACGGCCGATCTGGCAAAAGATGGAGCCCAAGACGCTCGAGATCGTGTTTGGCAAACGCGATTACCGCGACCTGAAACCGCGGGCCTATCGGCTCATCGAGAATTTCGGCCAACGTGAATCGCTTTTCACGCCTGAGTTCGCGCAAGAATTCTTACACGCGTATCCAGAGGTCGGCTTGCTCTTCGCCAATGCCGATGAAGACGTCACGGAAAGCCCGTTCGGTCACTATCACCCCGAAGTTCAGCATGTCCTGTACCGGTCCGCCCTACTGCTCGCGCTGTACAAGAATGATTTCCGCGCGTTCTCTAAAATCTCACGCCAGGAATTCAGCCTGCTTCGCCGCAAGATGTTCGGCAGCCTGGGGCTTCTGGACGACGGCGTCATCACCACCGATGAGATCGATTTGCTTTTGACCTTCTTCGTGACCGACGTGCTGGGCCGAGCCCAAGGCGCGCTGGTCGACGCCGTCGACGAGGACTTCCACGTCTCGCGCGTGGTGGGACATTACGATTACGAGCGGCGCGCGGCCTTCTTACTCAAGCGTTACACGCTGTTGTCCTACTCGTTCGCGCGTCAGACGAACGCCAATCAACAGCTGATCTTGTCGCTGCTCGATGGCGTGTTCACGTTGAACTTGGAGCATATCTTGCGTCTTGACGCTTCAGCCGCGTCCTTCGACGCCTTGAAAGAGCTCGGCCGCCGCAACTTGAGCTTCTTGTTCTACCGCAATCTTCTGACGTTCGCCGGCGGCGCGCACGAACGAAATTCCACTCACTCCGAGAATCTGAACTCCACCGAGTACGCGCGCTGGATGGCCTTGAAGAAAATTTTGGATCGCGCGACGGAAAAAGACGCGCAGAGCGGGCCGCTGCACGCCGAGTACGTGCAATGGGTGTCCGAGTTCTACAAGATCCCCGCCGACACCGACGAGAACCGCGCCTTGCTGCGCCTGGCTTCGATCGCCGGCATGAATCACTTGCAGATCGACGTCCTGCGCCGGCGCTTCCAAGAATTGCCGGGCTCCGATCGTGAACTTTTGATCGCGTATTTGACCAAGTACCCCGTCTTGATTTACGGCGGTCATGAGTTCTTCAATATCTGCCGCCAAGCCAAGGGCATTGAAACGGACCGCTACACGTTCTGGCTGAATTCGCTCGTGAAAATTTACCGCACGCTCGATTACGACCCTCAGGCGCGCGCCCGAATCCGCGGAGCGCGTGACGGCGACATACGGCTCTTCGTCGAGCCTTTCGCCGATCTGATCGCGCGCTATGGCGTGAGCGCGGCGTCGACCACCCATCTTCACCCCGAACGCTTCAAATTCGGCTATATCATTCACGTCCGCCTGTAGTACGATTCCCGTCGAATGATCGAAAACAGCTTTGTCCATCTACCGGGAATCGGTCACGACACCGAAGCGCGCTTCTGGTCGTCGGGCGTGCGCGATTGGAACGATTTGGAACAAAATCTCGGAACGCTCTTCGGCCACGCGAAAGCCGTGAAGATCGCCCGGGCGCTCCAGGAATGCCGTGCCGCCCGCGAAAGCGGCGAGCTCTCGTACTTTCAGGCGCGCTTGAAGGGCGCCGACATGTGGCGCTTGATTCCGGATTTTTTCTCGAATGGGCGCCGGGATGAAATCGCTTACCTGGATATCGAGACGACCGGTTTGGGGTTTCCGCCCGCGTGCGCATCGACGACGATCGCCGTTTTGTTCAAAGGTAAACTTGAAGTCGAGCATGTGCATGAACGTAAACGCCTGCTGATGCATGAGCTTGAGCGCGACGCGAAATTGCTGGTCACGTTCAACGGCAGCACGTTCGATTTGCCGTTCCTGCGGCGCGAATTCAAGGTCGATCTTCGTCAGCCTCACGTGGACATGCGCTATTGGCTCGCGCGCCTTGGGCGGCGTGGCGGCTTAAAGAAAATCCAGGCGACGTTTCACGACGTGCCCCAACGCGATTACATGGACATCGATGGCTTCGACGCCGTTCGCCTTTGGAATCTGCACCGCCGGGCGGTGCCCAACGCGCTGGAAACGCTGATGACTTACAACGCCGAAGACACATTGGTGCTCGAACATCTCGTGCATCGCTGTTTGACGCTCGAAGCGCGGCGTTTCCCGGCCCTTGAGCTGCCCGAATTCGCAGCGCCCTCGACGCGCGCGATTCCGTACGAGGTCTGCCCGCACGTTTACAGAATGCTGCGCGGCCCGCGCGTTTAGGCCTCGACGCGGTCAAAACAGCTGTAGTTGCCGCGATTCGCCCGCGCGCAGATCTTCTTCGGGATAGGCTTGCAGTCCCAACGTGCGCAAATGCCTTACGAGCGCGCCGTTTCTGTGCTGCACGTAAACCTTGCGCGCGCCGGACTCAAGAATCGTGCGGACCAAATCGTTCCAGTCCGCGTGATCCGACATGGTAAAGCCGTGATCGTAGCCTGAATGAAATCGCGACCGACCACCGTTCATCCAGCCCGACGCGAACGCGGTTTGAAAGCGGCCGCCCAACTTTCCGGCGAGCGGCGATTTCAAAAATCCTTGCGGCACCAAAAGCAACTCGCCATCGAACCTATGGCCCGCGATCTCGCTCAAGCAAATGGTCTGGGCGAGCGGCACTCCCTCTTGCCGGTAGCACTCGTTGAGCTCCGTGACCAAGGGATCGCAGATGATCGGTTTGGGCGCCAACCGATTGAGCACACCGAGCACGCGCTGGGCCTTGCCCAGGGAATAGGCAAACAGCACGCTGTGTTCACCCCGAGCGGCGTTTCTTTGCCACCAATCGTGAATTTCTTGACCTAGGTTCTTTCCCTTCTCCCAAACGTACGCGGGCGTGCCAAACGTAGCCTCGGTCACGAACACGTCGCACGGGACGGATTCGAAGGGCTCGCAAGTCGGATCGCTTTCACGCTTGTAATCCCCGGACGCCACCCACACCTGACCCGCGTATTCCATTCGCACTTGCGCCGAACCCAAAATATGCCCCGCGGGATGAAACGACAGCGTGACGTTGCCTAAGCGGAATTTTTCGCCGTACGCGTAGCCTTGCACCGAAATGTCGTATCCGAGCCTGGCCCTAAGCAACTCAAGGCCTGGTTTCGCGCAATAATACTCTCGGCTGCCGCGGCGGGCATGATCACTGTGGGCGTGGGTGACCACGGCGTGATCCACGCCTCTTGACGGGTCGATATGAAAATCACCGGCGGGACAAAACAGCCCCGCGCGCGCCAGACTCAGCATGGCGGACACTCTACCTTGGACGAATCACGGAAACCAAGTCCTGATCATTGTCTATTACAATAGAAAATAATTCTATATTATCCCATCTATTAAAATATGCCCAAGGCCGATAGATTCAGTGAATCAACGGAACCACTAACCAAGGAGCTTCCAATGAAGTACACCATCGATTCCTCGCACTCGAGCGCCAGCTTCAGCGTCAAACATATGATGATCGCGAAGGTGCACGGCGGTTTTGAAAAGATGAGCGGCACGCTTGAATTCGATCCCGCCCGCCCGGGCCAAGCCAAAGTGGCGGTCACGATCGACGCGAACACCGTCAATACGCGTGAGCCGCAACGCGACCAGCATTTGCGCTCTGCTGACTTTTTCGACGTCGAAAAATTTCCGACCATCACTTTCACCTCCACCGAAGTGAAAGGCTTGAATGGCGACTTCGAAGTCACCGGCGACCTGACGATCCACGGCGTGACCAAATCCGTGGTGCTGAAAGTCGAAGGCCCGACGCAGGAGATGAAGGATCCTTATGGAAACCTTAAAATGGGCGCTTCCGCCTCTACCAAAATCAAGCGCAAAGACTTCGGTCTGACTTGGAACGCGGCGCTTGAGACCGGGGGAATCCTGGTGGGTGACGATGTGACCATCGATTTGGACGTACAATTCACGCGTTCCGCTTAAATGAAGGAGCTTCGTATGATGCAACTCAGAAAATCCCGAGATCGCGGCCATGCCGATCATGGCTGGCTCGAATCCCGACACACGTTCTCGTTCGCCGACTATTACGACCCGCGCATGATGGGCTTCAAATCCCTGCGCGTGATCAACGAAGACCGCATCGCCGGCGGGCGGGGCTTCGGCATGCACCCGCACCGAGATATGGAGATCATCACCTACGTGATCCGCGGGGCGCTTCGCCACAAAGATTCGATGGGCAACAGCTCGCCGATTCTGCCGGGCGAGGTGCAGTACATGAGCGCCGCAAAGGGCGTGACGCACTCGGAGTTCAACGAATCGCCCCACGAGGAAACGCACCTGCTGCAGATCTGGA
>DAISHW010000143.1:0-6771 GCA_036822295.1 Bdellovibrionales bacterium
GGATTTTACGACGACTTAAATTTCTCGGGAACTACACGGTCTATGCCCAGCGTACCACTTTCTTGATTTTTTAGGTGAAAATTTGAACGCCGGTGAAGATTCACCGGGAATCTTGAATTTCTGAACTTTGGTGAAAGTTAACTTGAACGAGGCGGCGGTGGCAGGGATCTGGCAGGGAACTACACGCACCTGAAGGTACGCAAAGGTACATCGCTTATAGCGGGGGAATTGGACTCGTAGTGAATTTAACTATTTGGAACACTGTCGATTTTCTAATTTTGCTAACTCTCTGAAGTCTAAATTGGTCGGGGTGATTTTTCCTGACCTAAGTTCCTGTAATTACAGGAAATCGAATACCGCGAGTAGCATGAAGTAGCAAGGTTTTTTGAGTTCACTGAAGCCGTCCTGCCTCTATCTAAGAGACAGGACTTTGGCTCCTACAACCTCATCTGGAAGATCATAGCCAAGTTTCTCGGTAGCCCCCTGAACATCCACACCAGCCTTCCTAAGATAACCGTTGGTGGTCTTAATCTGGTATGGCCTACGATTGCCATAACTCTTGCCAGAGACTCACCACGCGCTAATAGGTTGGTGATAAAGGTTGCTCTGAGGTCGTGAAACTTGACGGGCGTGATCCCTATTGCGGCGCAAAATTCTCGCGTGATCCGTGCCTGCTCGCCGTTCTCCCATTCGGGCATTTGCGGCAAGACAAACTCGCTCTGATTTCCAGACTTGATTTTGAGTTCCTTTAGGAACTTCAAAAGCGCATTGGAAATCGGAACCACGCGGCTCCTTTGCGTCTTGGTGGGGCCAAACCCATTTTTGTTCGTCCACTGCCTAGAAACAGAAATAGTCCTTCCCTCGAAGTCTATGTCTGTCCATTTAAGAGCGAACAACTCCCCCGATCTCATTCCCGTCATAAGGGCCATAGCCCAGACGGGATAAAAACGATGAGTCGTTTGTTTCGCTTCTTGCAGGAAGATTTCAACTTCTGTTTTGGTTAAAACCTTCTGGTCTACCTCCGGCACATTGACTCGGATATTGCGATTGACCAGTGCCTGATGACCACACCTATTGCCGACGTGGTTCACATTTTAGCGGGACTGGTTCACCAAACTGAACACTGTCATTCATCTTGGAATCATAGTGGAATTCAGTCATGAGTCCGCTAAAGTCCTCGAGGTTGATCCTCATTTCGTAGGAGATACCCCGATAATCCCCCGCCCAAGCCTTAAAATTATTGAACACCAAATTGCTCCGAATGACTCGTTCACTTCCATCTTTGTTTTTCTCTATCAACGAAGCATCAAATGAAGAATCAAAACTTACGAGCCATTTAAATTTTTCTCGCCAAGGATTCGAAGTGGGAGTGCATAAGAGCCCTCCGCTTCGCACAGATTCAATAAGTCCCGCCAGTAGTGAGTTAGCTTCACCTCGATAAAATTTTTTATAAAAATCTTCAGGATCTTGTGCTGGCGCTTGCCTCAAATCTCGGGCCAGGTCGCACATGGGCGAAGAAAAATTAAATATTCCCGTGTCTCTCCAAAACTTCCAAACTTTGTCGAAACGATCCTCGTCGCGTTCGCTAGATCCATAAACGCCAGAAACCAACCACCCAAAACTTCTTGCGAGTCCGCATAAATTTTCAGTAGAAATACTATCGAGCGCAATGGAATGCCCGGCATTATTGAAGAGAGCGAGACTTTCAACCCACGCCAAGAAAATATCGCTTCCACGATCGCCGCCTCTTGCATTGGGAATACCTTGACGTAAAATTCTCTCAAGGACTTGAGAGGTAAGGCGAGGGTCCTTTCGGTTTAACTTCTCCATAAAAAACTCAGACAAATAAGGTCGGGGTTTTTCCGGATATGGATAACTACCGTAAGTTAAGAAGTCTCTAAATTTAGAGCCTTCTTGAGGCATGGCGATCTCCAATAGAACAAATCTAAAAAAATCTTCGTTCGGCGCGGAAACATCGATCAAGTATTCTAATAGTGTTGGATCGATCCCTGCAGGGCTTACCCCTTGAGGAAGCCATTTTAGATGTTCCCAGCAATTTCGGGGGTCAACCCCCAAACGAATAAAATCGGCAACGACCTCTTTTGTGACAAAATTGCCAGGATTCTGAGAGCCCAATATCGATTTGGAGTTAAAGGCGTAAAGACACATGGGACGGGGATACCAACTAAACTTCTCGAAGAGCTCTTTGGAAAAGTTCAGCCAAGGTAAGCTACTAGGATATATCGGTGGCGGCAAAATGTGATTCCAGCTCATTAGGAATCTAACTTTTTCTAAGCAGTCTTTATTACAAACGGAGATTAGTTTTCCCGCAAAGTCGGAAAGGGCGGGGCTGGATAATTTGCCAATTCCACCGAGACCTGACTCAATAAAGCGCTGATACAGTTCTGCCGGAGAAGAGTTTCCCACCGCAGCAAGGAGTTCCATGCGTTGTTTTTCGTATTCTTTATTGCTTAGGAATTCGCTCCAAACCGCTTGCGGTACAACTTCTCGATCCAAAAGAAAAAGGTGAAAGTTTGGATTGTAGGCTACCGATTCATCGATTTGAATCCACGTACTAATCTCTACCGGACCTGGCTGGTATCCCCTCTGAATAAGAAATCGAACTAGATCGAACTTATCGAGGAATACAAACAAATCGGCTAGTTCGAGCTTAGTGTCGCGCTCTCGGCGAATACCCACTGGTTTGAAAGGTCCGTAAGGAACCAGCTCTCGAGATTTCGAAATGCTAAAATACTCCCCAATATCGTAGTCTGCATGTGGCGGAATTGATTTTTTTTCTACGATATGTCGAACCAAATCATCAAACCCCCGTAAAAGCGCAAATAACTCGTAGGGCACCTGGCCGTATTCGCGTAGCGTTTGCGCTTTAATATCAAGGTCAAAAGCTTTTTTTAGGCCGGCTTGGTCTTTTTGAAACCAGAGTAGATCAGCTACATTCAAACTCGTTACGGGATCCAAATCTTTTAATTCAAAATCCAGAAATAAGGTCGGAAAGGTTAAAAAATGATCGAGCTTTGCAGCAACGATGGAAAACACGGTTCGACCTAGGCCGTCTTTCGTTACAAAAACTTTCGAATCAAATCGTTTGGCGATCAATATCAACGCATCCACATTTTGCCGGTCCAGTGCAAATGTAGCTAAATTTTCGCCTTTGGGGCCTCGTGCGTGATGACAGTCTTCGTTGTTTTGTAGAAATTGGTCGAGCTTATTGAGATCTCCATCGTCCAAATATACGAAAGCTTTCCAACATAAACTAGCTTCCGTGGTGGCAGCGGCATGAGGAGTAATAAAAATCTGCAATAACAATAGTCCAATCAAAAGCAGAAAATTTCTCATGGATTATTTCCACCATTTCGAGGGTGTTAGCAATGTGCTCAACTTTTTCATGCCGCTCTTGATAGCACGCCTAACCCACCCAGTCATTTAAGAAATCGCTTTGCGATATGACAGCTCCGGCCAGGCTGAGACACCTGGAACGCTCAGAAAGGGACGAAAACGACCTATAAGCCAAATGCGCGGGCTTCCGTGTCTTTTGGACCAACAGCCGCCCCCGGCCGCTGTTGGTCGCCGGGTGATCTGGCATCTGGCCCAAATGCGCATGCACTGCCGCCGCCCGAGCTCGTCCATTGGGGACAATTTCGAGTGCATTTTCAGTTTTGCGGTTCCGATGGGGATAGCACGGGGAAACGAAAAGAGCCCGCGCAGATCCGGCAGGCTCTTGGGTGCTCGGCTATGGTTTTGAGCTGGAAAGAGACTGTCTTATGATTGGCGAATATCTCGGTGGCTTAAAAAATAGATAAGTAAGCCAAGGCCGAAGAGCAGAATTCCGCCGATAACCGAAATTAAAGGTAAGCTGAACGCGACAATTGCGCAGGAAACAGCTCCCGCAGCGCACATCCACCGTGGGAATCGTCTTTGCTCGGGCTTCAGTGTCCAAGAAGCAATGTTCGCAATCGCATAATAGACGAGAATCGCAAAAGAACTAAAGCCAATCGCTGATCTCAGATCAGCTACTCCAACGACTGACGCAATGATAAGTCCGACCGCAAGTTCCGCTCGATGGGGAACTTTATGTGTGGAATGAACGGCGCTAAACCAGTGAGGAATGTCTCTATTGGCGGCCATCGCAAATGTGGTCCTACTGATTCCAGCCATGAGAGATAAAAGAACGCCGAGCGAGGCGAAACACGCACCAATTCGCACAACTGGTGCCAAGTAGCTGTATGTTCCTGACTCCACAGCCAACACCAAGGGAGCTTTGGCGTGCGCTAGATTTCCAATATCAACACAAAGAACTGTAATTGTTATGACCGTTATATAGATAATGAGGGTAATTCCGAGAGCGATGAGGATGGCTCTTGGAATGGTTTTTTGCGGGGAAATAACCTCTTCACCGAGTGTGGCGATTCGAGCGTAGCCGGCAAAAGCGAAGAACATGATTCCAGCAGATTGGAGAATACCTGCAATACCGCCGCGATCCATCCATCCAGAAAGCCTTGATGTATCCGCTGCTCCACCGCCTAAAGCGGCAAAGGCAACGATTGCCAACGATAAAAGGACAATCGAAACCAGAACTTTTGTAACGAAGGCGGTCTTTTTAACTCCCAGATAGTTCACCAAAGTCAAAAGAAGAACTGAAGCGATGGCTAAAGGCTTTGCATAATTTGGGGCCGCATAGAATGCGAAGGTAAGCGCCATTGCCGTACAGCTTGCGAGCTTCCCAATAACAAATCCCCAGCCCGCTAAAAATCCCCAAATTCTTCCAAGCTGTTTCCGCCCGTAAACATAAGTGCCGCCAGACTCGGGATAAAGCACTGCAAGCTGCGCCATCGTCGTGGCGTTCAAGTAGGCAATAAATCCTGCGATCAATACACCGATGAGAATGCCGCTCCCTGCGGCGGCAGTTGCAGGGCCAGCAGCAGCGAAAATACCTGCTCCAATCATCGAACCTAAGCCGAGAATAACGGCGTCCTTAGTGTTTAGACGACGCGCAAGCCGCGTGGATTCTATGGTGGATGAGATTGCCACATTTTTCATTTCAGATTTTTCCTATTCAAAATAATTCGATCAAGAGAAAGAGGACCCGCTCCGTTAACGAGTAAAAAGATCGAGGAAAGCAGCATTGAAAAGTCGGTTCTCGAATCATGTGCCATTTTCCAAAACCCTGATTCTAAGAGGATAGGAATTTTCGTAGTAGCAATAGCCGTTAACATTATGCAAATCAGTGGGACTACGGCGATACGAGTAAATAGGCCGAGTAGAACGAGAATCCCGCACACGATTTCAACGGAGCCAACAAAGCTGGCAGTGATTTCAGGGGCCGGAAGACCGATCTTTTCAAATCGACCAGCGCCGACGCTTTCCGCGAAGAGGAATTTCTGGATTCCTTCCGATAGAAAAACACATCCAACTAGGATTCGTATTAAGATGATGGAGTTCCAGTCCTTCGTTTTAAGTACAAACCGCCAATTCAGCATTATTGCTCCTTATCTTTTCCGCTTTCCGCCGAGAATTTGATTGGCGAAAGTCGCTGAAGAGGAAACTCCACATGGATAAACGGAACTTTCTCGGCACTATGACAGGCATTGCAGGTGTTCTTCAGGCCTTCCATTGCCGACTTGAATTGGATTGGGTCTTTTAGAATTACAGTTTTTTCAAGCGCATCGAGAGATGGATAGATCATCTGAGCGGATTGAGCGCGCTTGGGTCGCCTCTCAATTCCGTTCTTAATGGTGGTACGAATCTTTTCTGAGTGATACTTGGCAAATTCCCAGTTTTTATCCTGTCCTGCCCAATAGAGTTCAGAAAAGCGATAGCCCACTTCGGCCATAGCCGTATCGAAGCCGCGCAAGTGCCTTGATACCTTTGAAAAGCGCTCCTCCGTTGCTCCAGAGGCAAGCCAGTCTTTTGATTTCTCAGGATTCTGCTCAACCTGTTTTTTGTCGGTACAGCCAGATCCGAAGGAAATCGCAGCCGAAAGAAATAAAACGGCTAAGACTTTAAGTGATTTAGCTTTTAACTTTAAAGATTTCATCGAAAAGCTCCTTCACTTTTTTCTTTGCTTCGGCAAGTGCCGCGCGCCCAGCCGGAGTTGCTTTGTAAAAGCGACGAGATGTTTTTCCCTCACGTTTTTCAAAGGAGGTCACAAGACCTTTCTTTTCCAATCCGTGGAGCAACGGATAGAGAGTGCCAGGACTGATTCTGTATCCGTGTTCTTCCAGTTCCTCTTTCATCCACAAACCATAAAAAGGCTCTTTCACTGCGTGATGCAGGATATGTAGCCGAATAAGGCCGGAATATAGGAATTGATCGTCGCGCTTTTCCATAAGCTCTTCTTACTTTTAGATTATTAACGAATATCGTTATCGAATTTCGTTATATAATAGAAAATTGCCGCAAGAAATATGCGGCGCATGGATTACTTCCTCACGGGCAACAGCATGGGCTTGCCCCACTTGGACGCTTGCGAGTCCTTGAGGAGCTGATATTGAGCCATACGCACCTGCTGGATGAACTTCGGTAGTTGTCCGGTGGCGGCGGCAACAAGAGCGGCAGCGACGGCGGCTTGAACAAGTTTGTTAGGGATAGACATAGGAACCTCCTCGGTTACGGATGATGGGTTTGATTTGTAGAATGATGATCTTGAGCCGCTAGGACAGCGGCCTTTGGAATCTGCATTTCAGGGGAGAAAAGCCTAGAACTCATTTCAAAACCCTCCGCAGCGTAATAAGCGCACAGGCGAGGTGGACC
>DAISHW010000144.1:0-6763 GCA_036822295.1 Bdellovibrionales bacterium
AGTACGACATGAAGCACGCCGAGAAGATCGGCTTGATCAAGTTCGACTTTCTCGGTTTGAAGACCCTGACCCACATTCAAGAAGCGCTCAACCTGATTTTCAAAAACCGCGGCAAGCGCGTGACCGTGCAAGAGATCTCGTTGCTCGATAAAGGCATCTACGATTTGATGTGCGCCGGCGATACGGCCGGCGTGTTCCAGGCCGAGGGCGAGGGCTACACCCAGGCGGTCCGGCAGATTCGGCCCACGAGTTTCACCGACATCACCGCCATCAACGCGCTTTATCGTCCGGGCCCCATGGCGATGATCCCGGAATTCGCGGCTCGTAAACACGGCGAGCAGAAAGTCGAATTCGCCTTCCCCGAGCTTGAGCGGATCCTGGCCGAGACGTACGGAATCATCGTCTATCAAGAACAGGTTATGGGCATCGCTTCGATCATCGCGGGCTACTCGCTCGGTGAGGCCGACATGCTCCGCCGCGCGATGGGTAAGAAGATCAAGGCCGAAATGGATCAACACCGCATCCGTTTCTTGAGGGGCGCGAAGGAAAAGGGTTTCGACGCCAAGAAGGCCGAAGAGGTCTTCGAGCTCATGTACAAGTTCGCCGATTACGGCTTCAACAAATCGCACGCCGCCGCCTACTGCGTGGTGCAGGCGCAGACCGCGTATCTGAAGTACTATTATCCCGTCGAATTTTTCGCGGCTTTGCTGTCGACGGAGATGAGCGACACCGACAAGATCGTCAAGTACGTCAAGGACGCCCAACAGCATAAAATCGAAATCGTGCCCCCGCACGTGAACCACTCGGAATATAAATTCGCGGTTCGCGGCGACAAGATCTTGTTCTCGCTCGGCGCGATCAAGGGCGTCGGCGAAGGCGCCGTGCAGTCGATCGTCGAAGCGCGGGAGAGATTGCCGGATAAAAAATTCGACAACCTCGAGCAGTTCTTCAGCGAGATCGACGTCCGCAAAGTGAATAAGAAAACCCTCGAAGCGTTGATCAAAGCCGGCGCGCTCGATGGTTTCGGCCACAATCGCAACGAATTGATCTCGGGCTTCGCCAAGTTCATCGACCGCGCCGAAGGCGTTCGCGCCGAACGCGAAGCCGGCCAGACCTCGCTTTTCGATTTGGGCGATCAGACCGAGGACAATCGCGTGCGGCTCGATCGCGTCGCGGCTTGGAGTCGCGCGCTCACTTTAAGTTACGAGAAAGAGGTCTTGGGCTTCTATCTGACCGATCATCCGCTCAAGGGGTTGGAGGTCGTAGCCAAAGCTTGGGGCGCCCAGGCGGTTGAAAAACTGAGCGCGTCGGAATCCAAGGCCAAGGTTCACATCTTGGGATTGGTTTCGAGCTACCGCGAGATCATCACTAAAAAAGGCACGCGCATGGCGTTTGCGCGGCTCGAGGACACTTCGGGCGGCATCGAGCTGATCGTGTTCCCGGATACGTTCGCCCAGTACGAACGTTTGCTCAAAGCGGAAACGCCGCTCATGGTGTCGGGCACTCTGGAGCGTGACGAAGGCGCCTTCAAACTGATCGCCGAGCAAGTCCGGGCGAGCGACGACCTGTTCAAGCAGATCAAGCGCATCACCCTTGAAGTGCATCCCGGCATGACCGAGAAGCTCGAGCGTTTGCGGGAGTGGGTGGAAAAGCATCCCGGCGAAGCCTCTTTGATCCTGAGATTGCATTTGCCGGAGCTTAAAAAGGCGGTCGATTTAGAGGTCAAAGGCACTGCCGGCGTCAGGGCCTCGAGCGAAGCGTTCGACGGGCTGATGCAGCTTGGAATCCCGCTGGGGCTCCACTGATCCATTCCATTATGAATTCCATAATCCGGAACGCGGATGTCGTTTCGCCACCGCCAGTTCGTGGCTCTCCCCGCGTTTAATCCGTTGTCGCGCGATTTAAGGCCGTGTCAGAGACTATTTAGCACCAGTTTACGGTGTAAACCCCCTGGTACACCCCTTGCTCTATTCCTTTACAGGTGAACGGTCGGTGTCAGGAAAACACCAGCCCGAGTTCACCGCCAAAGACGCTACCAAGATATAGGGGAGAGGTAAGTATGGAAGACGTAGACACGACGATCGGTCCGCAAGTCGCTCAGTTGGCCACGCGCATGAAGGTGAAGCAGACGCGCATCGCGCAGGACTGTGAAATTTCACGCATCTCGGTCAATCGCTTTTTCCGCGGTCGTTCCGAGATCCGCGCGACGGATCTGGTGAATGTGTTGAAAGTTCTGGGCATCGATCTCCAAGAAGAGATCAACCGTCGCCTGCAGCCGCCCGCATATTGACACCGGATCTGTAAGACCTGCGTGATAGAGAGCGATGAATGACTCCGTCACGGTCTTTTGGTTTCGCCGCGATTTGCGTTTGGAAGACAATCGCGGTCTGGAAAAAGCGCTGGTGCAAGGACGCCCGGTGGTCCCGGTGTTCATCTTCGATTCCGATATCCTCAAAAGTCTGTCCGGCCGCGACGCGCGCGTGGAGTTCATACACGGGACCCTGAGGGATCTGGATGAGAGGCTGAAAAAGTTCGGCTCCGCGCTGCAGGTTTATTTCGACACGCCCGAAAACGCCTGGCGCGAGATTCTAAAGCGCTTCCGAGTCGAAGCGATCCATTTGAACGAAGACTATGAACCGTACGCCCTTAAGCGCGACCGGAAGATCGCGGACCTTGCGTCGTCCAAAGGCGTTTCGTTCGAGGAGCATAAGGACCAAGTTCTCTTCGCGAAATCCGAAATCGCCAAAGATGACGGCCGGCCCTATCGCATGTTCACGCCGTACTGGCGTAAGTGGCGGGCGGAGCTCAAGGCGACAAAGGGGGCCGCGGCCAAGGACGTACCTTCCGAGAAGCATGCGCAGAACTTCGCCAAACTCGAACCGCGGATGCCGTCGCTCGAACAGATCGGCTTCACGCCCTCTGGTATTTCCGTCCCCAAATTGAAGTTCGATCGCGCGTCACTGAGGTCTTACGGCCGCGTGCGTGACCGAATGGATCTGGAAAATGCGACTTCGCGGCTTGGAACGCACCTGCGCTTCGGTACGCTCTCGGTCCGCCGCGCGGTTCGGGAAGCGCTCGATTTGAATGAAACTTGGCTCAAAGAGTTGGTCTGGCGCGAATTCTTCATGCAGATCCTGCATCATTACCCTTATACGGTCGGTCAGCCCTTCGATGCGCGTTTCGCGAAAATGCCGTGGCGGGACGACGCCCGGGGTTTCAAGGCTTGGCGCGAAGGCCGGACCGGGTATCCGATAGTCGATGCGGGCATGCGCGAGTTGAGCGCCACGGGGTTCATGCACAATCGCGCGCGCATGATCACCGCGAGCTTTCTGACCAAGCACTTGTTGATTGATTGGCGGCTCGGTGAAAGGCACTTCGCGGAAAAGCTTCTCGACTTCGAACTTTCAAGCAACGTCGGCAATTGGCAATGGGTCGCGGGCAGCGGCTGCGATGCCGCGCCGTACTTCCGTATTTTCAACCCCTCGCTCCAGGCCAAGAAATTCGACAAAGCGGGCGCGTACGTGCGGCGCTGGGTGCCGGAGTTCGGCACCGGCAAGTACCCGGAACCGATCGTCGACCACGAAATGGCCCGGCGCCGGGCATTGACCGTTTATAGCAAGCACATCAAGGGAGGATAAGTTGCGTGTTTTGATCACCGGTGCCACCGGGCTCGTCGGCAACGCTTTAGGACAAAGGCTCGTACGCGAAGGTCATGAAGTCGTCGCGCTCGCGCGCACGGGCGATAAGGCTCGCCCGTGCTTGAGCTTTCCCTCCCGAATATATCAATGGTCCGGATCTGAAGCCGTGCCGGCCGCGGCGCTCGACAATGTCGACGCGATCGTGCACCTGGCCGGAGAGAATGTCGCGGCCCAGCGCTGGACCGCGGACCGGAAGAAGAGACTGATCCGCTCCAGGGTCGACACCGCCGCGGGGTTGAGTGAGGCGGGAGCCCTGGCCGACCTTTGCGGGAAGTGGGAAGCCGCGGCGGACCGCGTTCCTGCCGAGCGCACGGTAAAGCTTCGCTTTGGCATCGTTTTGAGCGGCGGAGGGGGATTCTTGGATCAAGTCGTGCCCCTGTTTCAGCGCTTGGGCGCTAGCCGCCTGGGCGATGGCAGCCAGTGGTTCAGCTGGATCCATATAGACGATCTGACCGCGTTGCTTATGCGCGCACTGACCGACCCGTCGATGGGCGGCGCTTACAATGCGGTTGCGCCCTGGCCCGTGACCAACGCCGAGCAGACGGCCGAGCTTGCAAAGGCGATTCAAGCCTATTTGGTTCCGCCGGTTCCGTCACTCGCGCTTCGTTTGGCCTATGGTGAACTCGCGACCGCGCTCTTGAGCTCGCAGCGCGTGCGCTCGGAGCGACTGGACGGCTTTAAGTTCCGCTATCTCCATTTCGAAGATGCGCTCAAAGACCTGTTCCCGGCCTGGGAGGTCGGGGAGCTTCAGATCAAGCGCGAGCAATGGGTGCCGGCCGGGACGGACCAAATTTGGGAGTTCTTCTCGAGCGAAAAAAATCTGGAGCGCATCACCCCGCCCTTCTTGGGTTTCCACGTGCGCGCGATGAACACCGAAAAAATCAAAGAGGGCACCGAGATCGACTACACTTTAAACTTGCACGGTTTACCGATCGCTTGGCGTTCGAAAATTTCGGAATGGAAAGAAAAAACCCATTTCGCCGACACGCAACTCCAGGGGCCGTACAAAAAATGGTTCCATCGCCATGACTTCGAGCCGCTGGCCGGCGGGGTTCTGCTCAAGGATCACGTGCGGTTCGTTTTCCCGCCGGGCCTCGCCGGCCGATTGGTGGCCGGCGGCAAGGTCTCGGGCGATGTGAAGAAGATCTTCGACTACCGCGCAAAGATCATTGACGGGATCTTTTGCCCTCGTTGATCTCGATCCAACCGGCCAAATCCAAGGTCGCGAGCTCCAGCAGACTGCCCAGCGCGTTTTGCGCTTGATGAATCATACGGCCCAAAGATTCCATGCGCTCTTGGTTCAGCTTCGCGCGGGCGCGGCTTTCGTCGCTCAACGAGCCGAGCATCTTATGACTGGTCTCGGCCTTTGTGAGCATCTTGCGCTCGCGCCGGCGAAGGACGTTTAAAATCACGTCCAGCACATCCGGGTTGGCGATATAGGTTTGCGTGCCTCGCGCCGATTTAGACGATTCGAGAATGACGTCGTATTTCAGTAGATCGTTCAGAGAAAGACTGATCAATGCCTTCGAAACTCGAAGGCGTTGCATGAGTTGTCCCGCGTCCAGCGGTTTGTCCGATATGTAGATATGGGTCCAAATGCGACCATGGATCTTTTTAAATCCCCAGTAGCAAATGAACTCACCGACCTCGTTGGCGAGTTCATCCAATTCGGGAGGAAACACTTCTAAGTCACTCATCACTCACACCCACTGCAACAATTACCACGGCTAAACGGAGCTAATCTGAGTTTTTCTTAACAATGTGGAAAAAACGAAACTACTTACTCCGCATCAATTTTTCACGCAACAAACGACGTTGGCTTTCCAAGATAATTTTAACCACGGATTCCGGGTTGATCTTATAAAGGCCTACCATTCGTGCCAGAGTTTTCAGCGGGACAACGGAAATGCCACGTTCAATGTTCGAAATGAATTGCGGGCTGGTGTAGCCCAGCTTTTGCGAAACATCCGCCTGGGTCAATTCCGCGTCTTCACGGACGTCTTTGAGATAGTTGCCTAACTTCTTGCGGTCGTACTCTAACATAACTCTACCTTTCAGCTTATACAGTTCCCCCTTTTAATTCACTTGGCACGGGTAGGGAACTAAAAATTGCTCGAGGCTTCATCCCGGCGTAACATGGGCGGGATGAATCGAATTCTTGCTTTATTCCTTACCTTATTTATTGCCCTAGTTACCGGCGCGGCGCAAGCCCGCGAATTGGCGGATTTGAACCTGGATATAGTGAGCGCGAAGCGCGGCAACGAGGCTAAACAAGATGCCTTTGATCAGGCGACCGAAGAGGCCACCCGCAGGCTCACCGAAGAGCTGATCGGTGCCGATAAATTCAGCAAACTCTGGCCGAGCTTACGACCTAAACTATTGAAATCATCCACTCGCTACGTGATGTTCATTAAAGGAGCCGCGCCGCAAGACACCGCCGACGGGTCGCTGGTTCAGGTGCAGATGCGCCTTTCCACCGATGCCCTAGAGGCTCTGTTACGCGAACTTGGCGCCTCAGGTGGCGGCACCGTACGTCTTTTACCATTAATCATTTTAAGCGAGCCGAAAGGCACGCGTTATTCCTGGTGGACGGATCAAACGGATGCCAAAATGGCACCAAGCGCGGCGAAAGAGCTGTACGCTAAACTTCACCAACAGATGGTGACGCGCTTCAAAGCCAAGAATATTTTCGTGCTCGACCCATCGAGCGCGAGTTTCCGCGGCAGCGTGCCCGCCAACTACCGGTTCGAAAACCTGCGCCGCGAGGACCAGCAATCCTTGGCGCATTATTTAAAATCCGATGTGGTGTTGAGCGGGCGAGTCGAAGCCGCGCCGGGCTCAGGTCTGAGACTCGTCTACGATTTACAACTCTGGCAGGCCCGCTCCGGCAGGGGAGTCGCCGAGGTGCAAAGAGTCGAGCCGCTGGTTTCTGACAACGCGAAAGTGCTCGCCGCCAGCATGGAAGCCGCAAACGGCAAGGTCGCGGACGAACTCGCGGCGAAGCTCGGTGAAATCGTCTCGGCGGGTGCTTTGAATCTGAACGTCGTAAGGATCGAGGTCACGGG
>DAISHW010000145.1:0-6219 GCA_036822295.1 Bdellovibrionales bacterium
TGACGCGCGCCGTGACCAAACCCGCCGCCGAACCTGCGGTCAGGTAGTCGACGCTGACGGTCGCTCCGCCCGAAACGACCGAGAATACATAGGGAGCGACCCCGCCCTCGGCGCGCAAGAGCATGCTCGAACCCGCGGCCATGGTGGGCGAGGGAATGATAATCAATAAAGGTTGAGTCGCGCTGCCGCTGGAACTGCTGGAAGAACCGGAGCTCGAGCTGGAACTCGAACTCGAGTTCGAGGAGACGTCGCTGTCCTCGGGAATGCTCACGTCCTCGGCGCAGTTTTGAAAGGCGCCAAAAATCACCGTGCAAGCGAAGAAAATGGCGAGCGGGACCGCGTACTTGAATTTCATTGAACCCCCTGGGACTACCAATAAGTTTAATGGGTTCCCGGCGCTTGCGCATCAGGGGATGCGTGGATTTTTATGAGATATGTCTTATTTTGGCCTGGACCTAGGTCAATGTCTCATTCTGAATCGATTCCGCTTGCCGGCGTTCAGGCCCATCCGCTTCAATAGGT
The DNA here is from genome assembly GCA_036822295.1 of Bdellovibrionales bacterium. Classification (GTDB taxonomy): domain Bacteria; phylum Bdellovibrionota; class Bdellovibrionia; order Bdellovibrionales; family UBA1609; genus JALHOQ01. The sequence continues at coordinate 523 of DAISHW010000145.1, forward strand.
AAATGGACCAGGTTGTCGTGTTCTTCACAGCGATCTTCGCTTATATCGGATGCTTCCTGCTTCTTCAGCTCGTCGTGTTCCGCGCCCGGCGCATCAAAGAGCTGATCCAAGTGCTCACGCTGATCGCTTTCGCCGCGGGCCTGGCGGTTTGGGCGCCGTTTTATTTTCTGACCGAGAGTTATTTCCCCGACGATTGGACGCGCGGGCTTCTCGCGTTCGCGGGGCTTTACGGATCGCTCGGATTCAGCGGCACGTACATCATCTTGGGGCCGATTTCGGCCGATCGTTCGTTGTCCGCTCATATCTGCATGACCATGGAAAGGGCGGGGGCGCCGCTCTCTCTGGATGAGGTGAAGCGCCGTTATCCGCAATCGATCATTTTTGACAAACGCTTCTACGAATACCGCGATGTGGGAGTGATGACGGAAGAGGGCGGCCAGTTTCAATTGACCGCGAAGGGTCGTCGCATCGCCTTCATCTTTGAATCGTTCTTGAAGGCGTTGAAGATGAAAGAGAACTTTTGAACGATGATTCAGATGAAACCGTTTAAAGCGCCGCCGTTTCCGATCGAAGTCGATTCCGGAGTGCGCTCGGTGGGCGCGAATCTGCTATTTGAGTTTCGGGTGCGCGATCCCGACAACCGCGTTCTTGGCGGCTTCGTGCCCGCGGAGTACGTGGCCGCGGATTTCAAGCGCGCCGACGAGCTTTGGCGGCGCACCTGCTTTGAAGCGTTCTGGGGTCCGCCGGGGCAAGAGCGCTACTGGGAGCTCAATCTTTCGCCCAATGCCCCGCGCTGGAATCTTTATTCTTTCGACGGCTACCGGACTCCGGAACCTCCGCGCCCAGAAACCCGCGGGCGGCTGCTCGAGATGAAAGTCGAAGCCGATTGCTTGCGGTGCCTGCTTGAACCGCCCGAAGCCGTGCGCGGACCAGAGATGAACTTGACGGCGGTGATTCAGACGGGGCGCGAAGTCTACCACTACGCGATCCACCACCCGGGAACGAAGCCCGATTTTCACGCGCGCGCGGGTTTTCAGCGCCATCTGGTGCGCGCGTGAAAAGCCGGGTGCGCGCCAGCGTCGTGGTGATTCATAACGATCGGCTGCTCAGTTTCCTGGGCGTCGATCCGAAGTCGGGTCGCGAGTATTTCTTTTTGCCCGGCGGCGCGATCGAAGAAGACGAGACCGCGACCGAGGCGGCCGAGCGCGAAACGTTCGAGGAGACGGGTTTCAAAGTGAAGGTCGATCCTGCCGCCAACGTCGATCGCGAGTACATTTTCCATTGGAACGGTGAAGACCACGATTGTTTGACGATCTTTTACCGCGCGAATTTGGTCGGTTCCATCCAACAGAAGGTGAAGGACGCCGAATACAACAAAGGCGTGCATTGGATTCCGCTCGCGGAGGTCCCCGAGCTGTTCAACTACAATGCCGAGATACTTTCGGCGATCCAGGAACTCATCGGGCATTAGGCCTTATTTGTCACCTGGGCATTTCGCCGGCCACGTAGCTTGAGGGTCGGCCCAGCTGTTGGCTCGCGCGCGCGTTGACGGCGCTCACCGCATCGCGGAAGGCCTTTTCAATGTCTTTGAATTGAGCGGGACGAAGCTGCACCTGTGAATTTCCGATCAGCAGCCGGACATCGCCCTGGCCCGCGGCGGTGCCGGTCATATCGACGCCGAACGTGACTTTGTCGAGGATGGAATCGGGGATTTTTCCGGCCAGGTTCTTGCGCAAGTATTTCTCGACCGTTTCGCCATGTCCGCCGAGATAGGCGCGATCCTTATCCGAGACCACCGAATCGCCGACGAAACTCACGCGGCGGCCCGCGGGCTCGTCGGTGCGCGAGAATTTTTTGATCAAATCGCGCTTCAGGGCGGGAGTCAGGCGGCTGTGCACGATGGTGGCGCAGTCGTCGCCCGAGCACACGGTTTGAACTTTGACGTTGTGCTTTTTGGCGACTTCGTCGGTCAGCTTCATGGTTTCGCGTTGCGTGTTCACGAACTGCCGTGTCGCGAGCATCTCGCCCCGGCGAGTTTCAATCAGCACGCGGTCGGGATCGCCCCCGGAGCGCACGAGCGCTTTGGCGGTCTCTTGCAAATTGACCGCGCCCATCGCCTTTTTGTCGACTTGAATTCCGCCCATGGTGGCGCCGTCGAGCGAGGCGAACACGCGTTCGACGGAATAAATCTGCGGATTGTACACGTCGACGAACGCCAGGTAGTTGCGCACCGTCGCCACTTGGACCGCATCCAGCGTGACGCCCGCGCGATCGCGCAAGGTGGCTTGGAACTCTTCGGCGCCGTTCGTTTTGCGGTAGATCTCCATCACCTTTTTGTTCGGAATCATTTCCGGTCCTTCGCCTGCCCGTTCGAGCAGCCCGGTGTTTTGCAGATCGTTTTGAACGTCGATGCGCAGCGCCTCGGATTGCTTCAGATAGGCGGGGTTGTTTTTCTGAGTCGCGAGCCCGTCGAAGTAATTGATGCGGTTTCCGCCGTCGGCCAGGTCGCGCGAGATGCGCTCGGACAGATTCGCTTGATCCGCCGTCGCCCCCGAGGCCGCGCGATACCAGTCCTTGATATGTTGGCCCGCCGGGATCATTCCCAGGGCGCCGAGTTCTTTTTGCGATTCTTCAAGCGTTTCGGCGAATATCCGGTCGCGCTTCAACCGGTAAGCGGTCGGGAGGTCGCCTTTTTCGACGACGCCAAAAGATTTCCAGTCGTTGTAAGACGCTTCCGCCTTGACGTCGGGGAACTCCGCTTTCAGTTTTTCGAGTTTCTGCTGGAGCTTTGAGTAAACACGATTGTTGATCGCGTCCACCGTCTTGGCGCCGTACCGGTCGTTCAATTCCTTTTGCTTCACGTTCGTGAATGTCGTGAACATGCGGCCGTCGGCCTCCGTTGAGTTTTTGGCCAGGTTCACGTACACGTCGCTTTGATTGGGAATCGAAATGCGGCTGTACTTTTCGACGAACTCCTCCGCGTTGCGCGGGGCCGCTTGCGCGACGACGCCAGCGACTTTGACTTCTCTGATTCGGGCCGCATCTTCGAGCGCGTCATCGGCTTTGTCCGCCGCGGTCGCCAGGGTTTTGCGCGCCGCCATCCTCCCCATGGCTTCGCCGCCGGCTTTGGAAGCGACGCCGAGTATGGCGGCGGCTTTGGCGGTCGCGCCCAAAAGGATGGTCGGATCGATCGTCGCTCCGCCCGCATGACAGCGCAGGATCGCGAGCGCCATGGGATCGTAACAAGTCGGCCGATCGACGCCCATTTTCCGAAGTGTGTCGTCGACCATGTCATGGAATGACTTTTGGGCGGCCTCTTTCGTTTCTTGAAGCGTTCGGAGCGGCTTGCCGATCTCTCCCGACCAAGGCTCGTAAAACGGCTGGTCCATGCGCTTGTCTTTCAGACGGTCGCGCAGGCGCCGCAAGAGCGTGTGGTGCAGGGTCGAGGCGCTGAAACCTTGCAGGTAATTCTGATTGGCGGGATCGCCGGGATCGATCGTTCCGTCGTTGGGATGCCCTTCGATTTCCTCTTTCGTGAAGAGCGCGACGTGGGGGCCGAGCATTTTGCGTTTGCAGTCGGGCGTGACGCAATTCCGAAGGTAATCTTGTTCGGCGACGATCTTGGGATCGGTTTTATGCTCGCCGAAGATCACGTTGTACAGATCCTCCAGATTCTCTTTCCAAGCTTGGGGAACCAGTTTCGCGCAAATCTTGAAGTTGTCCTTGATGATCTGCGATTCAGGGCAGGTGACCTGCAGATCGCAGTTGCGTTTGGCGCCGCGGTGGGGACTGGTCTTTTCCCACTCGTCGCAGCCGGCGGCTTTCATTTCGGCCCGGCAAAGCTCCGCGGCCGCTTGTTCGCGGGCCGTGAGCGGCATGCAGTTGCGTTGCATTTCACGGCGATCGCAAACGCGCGGGTAAACCTCCCCGGCGAATGCGGGGAGCGCGAGCAGCGCGGTGAAAATCAGGGTCAAGGCGGGACGGTATACCCCCTTGTGTTTTCGGCTAATATTGGATGGGGATGTACTCGACCATGGTCGAAGAGTCGCGCCTATTGCGCGAAGCAATCCAGGTTCTGAATCACGCGCTCGAAATCGCGGAAGTTATAGTCCTTCTCAAGCTCGCGGCCCGGATAGGGCAGGTCGAGAAACGAGAGTTTTCCCGTGCGCTTCTCGCCGTCTTTGTCGATCCAGAGCGTGATCGCGTGGCGGCCGATCACGGGCGTGACGTACTTCACGCGGCCTTCGACGCCGGTTTCGATGTTGCGAAGTTCCAGGTCGCCGGACTCCAGCGTTTCGCGCAAGCGGCCTTCTTTGTCGTAAACGGCCATGATGACCGCGGCGGAATGGGCGAGCTTGCCGTCTTGCTTATAGCGCACCATCACGTCGGCGACTTGCATTTCGTGTTTGGTTTTGTTTTCGTAACGGCCCCGGCACAGGTATTTGGTCAGCAACGCATCGCCGGCTCCGGGATCGGTCCGCGCGGTCAAGCGGTCAAAGACGTGCGCGCCGTGTACCGCGTTGCCCGGATTGTGCGGCATCAAGGCGATCTCTTCTTGGCTGACGGGCAGGGGCGTGATCTCGGCGCAAGACGCGCGGGTGATGCGGGGCTTGCCTTGCGAAACTTCGATGATCCCGCGCACGCGGCCGCCGTCGGGACAGACGTCATCGCCCGTGGCGCGGTTGATGTACGTGATCTTGCCGTCGTAGCCTTGTCCGCCGCCGGCGGAACGCTCGAGCGGCGAAGGGGAGAGGCCGGAATCCTGACCTTCTTTGCCCCCCGCCGACCGGCGAGCAGTTCTGAAAGGGCAGCAGGACCGCGAGTGCCAACAGGGTGATTTTCACTTTGCGGATATGGTTGGAATTCACCGGCTTCTCCTATTCAAAATCATAGCAGCCCCCCGGCGGGAGACCGCTCCGAAAATCAGAAACGTCTAGTTATGAGACGGCCGCGTCAGGCGGTAAAACGTCGTCTGCCCTTTGCCCGAACCGGTGGTGCCCGCGCCCGAGCCGGCTTTACCGACCTGTACGTAGACGCCCGCCTTGTAATAGAGCGATTTTCCAGGCCAGAACGAACTCAACATCTCGCTTGCGGAGTAAACCACGCCGCTATGGACCGCGCTCACGGTCATCATCGTCGGGGTGACCAGGATCGAGTAGTCGAACTTGGCGTTGAGCGGGATGTTCGTCTCGGCGCCGCTGTTGGATTTCAAGATGAATTGGGTCTCCTTTAAACCCGAGCCGGCCTTGTCGTCGTAGAAGTAAAGGCGGCCGTTGTCGTAATAAAGGCGGCAGAGCTCGTCGTCGGGGCCGTGGATCTGGCCGATGACGACGCGGCCGCGGGCTCCGGCGCTGGTCATGGGAACTTCATTCACGGCCAGTGTCGCCGAAAGCGATCCGCCCTGCGCGGCGGTCCATGCGGCAAGGCCTCCTGAGGCGGTCATCTCTCTTAATTCCGAGCGCGGGTACTTTGAACCGCTGGTGGTCGCGCCTTCGACCGGAGCCATGAAGACCATGCCGCCGTCCGCGCCGGTGTGGAAGTAAGGAGCTTTCTGGTACGCGGCCCCGATCGATTTCACTTCGATCGCGCTGCCCGAGAAACCGCCGGAGCTGTCCACCGGAAGCGTGATCTTCCAGAGCGACAGGTCGAAGTTCGCGGCCGGCGCTTTCGCGGGGTCAAGTCCCGCAACCGGCGGTT
>DAISHW010000145.1:6229-6725 GCA_036822295.1 Bdellovibrionales bacterium
GTCGTCGGCGGTGGTGGCGGCGGCGGCGGCGGATTGGTCGCCGCGCCTTTGATGAAACTGCGGCTGGCGTTCGCCGAACCTTGCGCGATTTTGATGACGACGTTGCCGTTTGACATCTTTTTGAAGGCGTTCTTTAGGCTGTATTCCCAGTAGCGTTTGCTGCCGTTTTTCTGACAAGAGATCTTTTTGCCTGAATCAATTCCGGGCCCGCTCAACGAGACGTTCTTCGAACCGTCGCAACTGCCCCGCAGTACGGCGGACGAGGTTAGCGTCGCGCCGGCGTTCGGCGCGGTGAAGGCGAGTTCAGCCCGCGCGCCCGCGGCGGTCATAAGGATCAAGGCGGGAAGCAGATAATGGCTTTTCATTTCGGTACCCCCATTTGAATAAGTTAAGAATAAGGCCGATGGCGGGATAAGCGGACTGACAAATCGCGGGCGTAAACGAATCATATTGAGACGCCGTCTATCAGGAATCACGCGGTTACTGGTACCCTGAG
>DAISHW010000146.1:0-3299 GCA_036822295.1 Bdellovibrionales bacterium
ACTGCACGTGCTGACCGGCGACACCGAAGGCTCGGTGCACCCCGGGCTTTTCGGCGAGATGCTCGATCCGAAGAAAGATCATTCGGTTTACGAGTTCACGCCCGCCGATCAAGAAGGTTTTTATAAGACGCACGGGGCTTTGAACAATATTTTTCCCGAGCTCGCCGCCCCCGACCAGCGCGTTTGCGCTTTGACTATGGAGTTCGGAACCCTCGGCCATGAATTCGAAGCGCAGCTCGAGAGTTTGAATCGCTGGATGCTCGAGCATCAGGGCTTGTTTTACGGCTATGCCGATTCGAAACTCGAGCGCGAGATGCGCGCCGGATATCTGGAAAAATTCGCGCCGCGCGATCCCGTGTGGCGCGAAAATGTGGTGAACACCGCCCGTAAATTCATCGACGGCGCATTCACCAAGCTCGGCGTGAAATCAAAGTAGCCAGAAACAAACCGCCGCGATCAGGGTGGGCGGCAACGCCCCCAGGAACAATTTGAACGCGCGGATCCCGCCATCCGGAAAAGCGGGATTTAAAATACCGTAGCCCGCGGGGTTGGGCGCGTTGGCGATGACCGTGAGTCCGCCGCCGACGACCGCGCCGCCGACGAGCGCGATCTTGGCGACGTCGCTTAAGCCCGGCACTTGCGCGCCCAAATAGGTCAGCGCCGCATTGTCGGTGATCGCCGTGAGCGCCATCGCTCCCCAGAAAAGCGCGTCGGCCTCCAGATTTGTGATCAACGGCTCGAGCCACCAGCGCTGTCTCGCGCCAAGAACCACCAGGCCCGCCAGAAAAAACGCGACCAGCGTCGCTTCGCGAAGCTTAAGGGGATTTTGAAAATCCTTGGTGGCGCGCATGAAACCCAGGAGCACCGCCAATAAACCCAGACATATCACCGGATAATGAGCGGCATAAACGACGCCCGCCAAGAACAAAACGTGAACGAGCGTCACCCAACTGGGCAGCGCGCGATTGTCCGGATGAGCCGGCGCGCTCGTCATTCCCGCGATTTCCTTTCGGAATACGAACGTGACGAGCGCGGTCGATAGAAAACAAGAAAGCGCGCCTCGCCACCCGAATTGGGTGATCATGAATTCAAAATCCCAGCCCCAGGGCGCGGCGACCATAAGCACGGGCGGCGCCGCGAAGGGCGTGAGCACTCCGCCCACCGATACGTTCACGAAAAGAAGCCCCGCGGTCGTGTACATCAGTCGCTCGGACAGGCCTTGGCGGTAAAAGCGCTCGAGCAGAATCATCGCGGTCACGGTCATCGCCGCGGGTTCGGTGATCAGGCTTCCGAGCAACGGGCCGATCACGAGCGCGGTGGAATAGAATGCGAGCGGCGGCGCCAGCGGCAGGGCCTGACTGACCCGCTCGATGATTTTCGTCGCCAACCACAGAATCGGCCGCGTCGCGCACAACGCCAAAATCGCAAAGACGAACAACGGTTCGGTAAAGCTCAGAGTTTTCAGGAATTCCGCGGCGGGCATGAAGCCCGTGACCCCTGTTAGAATCAAAAGATAGACGCCGGCCCATAGGCCGAAGACGACCTCGACCTCACCCATCCCATGCAATACGCTTTCAACAACCGAGCCCCGGGGAAAACGCTCAGCCGCGCGGCGAAAATAGCTCACGCTGAAGGTGTGAATTAAGGCCAGCGCGAAGCACACGGTGGCGGCGATTTCCTCAAAGTTTGGGTGCATTTACGCGGCTCCTTTGAGCCCGATTGTCACATCACGATGCCGCCTTGAACAAGCATGACGCATGGCATTTTGGCGAGATCTTGGCTTTTCCGAGCACTATAAATAGCGACTCACCAATGAAGGGGAAAAACTGATGGAAATGCCGACGGCCAATTCCGAAGTGCAACGTTTTATTCAATCCGTGATCGACCTTACTACACCGAAGAACGTCCACTTCTGCACGGGCAGTGAAGCCGAAGATGCCGAGTTGATCGCGCTGATGGAGCGCAAAGGCACGCTCACCCGTTTGAATCCGGAAAAGCGCCCGAACAGCTACTTGGCCTTGTCAGATCCCAAAGATGTCGCCCGCGTCGAGGACCGCACCTTCGTTTGCTCGCGCGAGTCGGATGACGCCGGTCCCAACAACAATTGGATGGATCCGGATCAGATGCGCGAAAAACTCAAACCCATGTTCAAGGGCTGCATGGCGGGCCGCACCCTTTACGTGATTCCGTTCTGCATGGGTCCGCTGGCTTCGAGTGATTCGATCATCGGCATCGAGCTCTCGGATTCCCCGTACGTCGTCGCCAACATGAAACGGATGACCCGCATGGGCGACGCCGTGTGGAAGAAGCTCGGCGATCGCAAAGACTTTATCCGTTGCGTCCATTCGGTGGGCGCGCCCCTGGCCGAGGGTGCAGAGGACGCGAAGTGGCCCTGCAATGCCGAGAAGTACATCGTCCATTACCCTGAAACGCGCGAGATCTGGTCGTTCGGCAGCGGTTACGGCGGCAACGCGCTTTTAGGCAAAAAATGCTTGGCTCTGCGCTTGGCTTCGACCATGGGTCGCGAAGAAGGCTGGCTCGCCGAGCACATGCTCATCTTGGGCGTCGAGAATCCCGAGGGCGAAAAGATCTACGTCGGCGCGGCCTTCCCCTCGGCCTGCGGTAAGACGAATTTCGCGATGATGCAGCCGCCGGCCGCGTTCAAAGGCTGGAAGATCACGACCGTCGGCGATGACATCGCCTGGATCCGCGTCGGAAAAGACGGCCGCATGTACGCCACCAATCCCGAGAGCGGATTCTTCGGCGTGGCGCCGGGAACGTCCTACAAAACGAATCCGACCTGCATGGACACGATCGCGAAAGACACGTTGTTCACTAACGTCGCGCGCACCGACGACGGCGATGTGTGGTGGGAGGGCATGACCCCCGAACCGCCCAAACACCTGATCGATTGGCAAGGCAAGGATTGGGAGCCCGGTTGTGGCCGCACGGCCGCGCACCCGAACGCGCGCTTCACGGTGGGCATCTCGCAATGCCCTTCGGTCGACGTGAGCTGGGAGGCGCCCGAGGGCGTGCCGCTCTCGGCGATGATCTTCGGCGGGCGCCGCGCGCAAATGGTGCCGCTGGTGACGGAATTGAACGACTGGACCGCCGGCGTTTATTTCGGCGCGACCTTGGCGTCCGAGACGACCGCGGCGGCGACCGGCGCCACGGGCGTCGTGCGGCGCGATCCGATGGCGATGCTGCCGTTCTGCGGTTACAACATGGGCAATTACTTCGAGCATTGGTTGTCGTTCAATCGCGACGACGTCAAACGTCCGCGCGTCTTCGGCGTGAAC
>DAISHW010000146.1:3309-6674 GCA_036822295.1 Bdellovibrionales bacterium
TCCGAGAACATGCGCGTGTTGAAATGGATTTTCGAACGCGTGCAAGACCGCGCCTCGGGCCGCGAGCACGCGCTGGGCACGAGTCCCGCCTATGAAGATCTGGATTGGCACGGCTTGGAGTCCTACCCGGCGCAAGACTTCACGCGCATCAACCGCTTGGATCAGGTCGCGTGGCGCGGCGAGCTCCTTACTCACCGCGAGTTCTTGAGCAAATTCGGCGAGCGATTGCCGGCGAAGCTGATGGCGTACCACGAGGGGCTACAGGGTCGCTTGAACCAATGATCGATCTTAAAAACTGGAAGATGACCGCCGGGATCAATCTGTACTCGGCTTTGAATATTCCGCTCCTGGCCTTCGTCACGCCCCGCGTTCTGGAGCTGACCTCTTCGCGCGGAGTCGTGCGCATCCGCCTGGATCGCCGCTCGCGCAATCACTTGGGCGTCATGTACTTCGGAGCGCTCGCGATGGGCGCCGAACTTTCGATCGCGTTGCAAGCTTTGGAGTCTATCCGCGCCAGCGGCAAGCGCATCGATTTTATCTTTAAAGATTTCCGCGCGGAGTTTTTGAAACGCGCCGACGGCCACGCGCACTTCGTCTGCGAAGACGTCGCCGCGATCGCCGATATGATCCGCCGGGCCGCCGAAGGCCGCGAGCGCCTGAGTGAAACGTTCAAAGGCTACGCGGTCGTCCCGTCAAAGAGCGAGTCGGAGCCGGTCATGAAGTATGAACTCACCTTGAGCGTGAAACGCCGTTAGAGCTTGCAGTCCAAGCAAACCATCGATTCGCCCCACTTCGGATTCATGATCTTCCCGCAATATCCGAACCACGGCACGCCCGGCTCCACCATGATTTGCGGCGGGAACTTCGTCGAACCGCTCGCGTTCATAATGTACGATTCGATGCGCTCATACCGATACGCGTATTGTATGATCGCGTAAAACTCGCCGCCCGTCCACGCGTACACCTGTTGATCGCGGGGGACCCGCTCAAAATCAAAAACGAAATCGACGGTTTCCACCCCGTCCGCAGGCTCGCGCAACTGCCCTCCATCCACGTAATGCGCCAGGTACAATTGGCAACGGTAACCGGCCGCTTGGACATCAAGACTGAGCAACGCGAGGAAAAGCAATATGGTTTTCATGTTTGAAATGCTTGCCCGCAAGTGTACGTCCGCGCAAGTCGCGGGCACCGTGGTCAGCGAAGATTCCGCTCGCCGACTCGAAGAATAGAACATATGATATTCGCCTGGGCGGTGATGACATCGCCCAGTCAACGTCCTTAGGGGGATCCAATGGCCAAGGCCACGAAGAAAAAAGCCACCAAGAAAACCGCGAAAGCCGCCACCAAAAAGAAGGCGACCGTTAAAAAAGCGAAAACCTCGAAACGCAAGCCCAACGCGGCTTTCATGAAAAAACTGAAAGTGAGCGATGCTCTTGCCGCCGTGATCGGCGCCGGCGATCGCGCACGCACCGAAGTCGTGAGCGCGATGTGGAAATACATCAAAAAACACGGTCTTCAAGATCCGAAAAACAAGCGCAACATCTTGGCGGACGCGAAGCTCAAAGCCATTTTCGGTGGCAAAGGCGTCGTGAACATGTTCGAAATGACGAAGCACGTCAGCAAGCACCTGAAATAAATCTTAAGATCAAAGGGCGCGCGAGAAATCGCGCGCTTTTTACGGCAGTCCAGCCTTTGCTTCCTCGTACTCGCGAACCATCTTCTCCAGGATTTCGCGTACCGTCAGAATCTCATCGACCAAACCCACGCTCTGCCCCGCGCTCCACACCGTCTTCCATGTGGGTTTTTCGGCGGCGTGCTCCAGAGCTTTCATGCCCATCAGGTGAATCAGCGGCACGGTCAAGTTTTTGGTGCGTGGATGCTCTTTGAGCTTGCGCACCAGCCAAGGCAGATCGGCGCCGAGCTTTTGCACGTACGGCGTGTTGATGACCGCGGCCGGCGTTCCCGACACGCGCGCAGTCATTACGATATCCTCGGCCGTCGCGTCGACGACGGCCTGCTTGTACGCCGGATCGACGGTGGCCTCTTGCGAGGCGATGAAGCGCGTGCCCACCGACACCGCGGCGGCCCCTAAAGCGAGCGCGGCCGCCACCCCCGAGCCGCGCGAGATGCCGCCCGCCGCGATCACCGGGATTTTCAAACGCGACTTCAACCACGGAATCAGAATCAACGGCGAGATCGGGCCGGCGTGCCCTCCGGCGCCCGAGATCACCCCGATCACGCCGTCGGCGCCCAGGTCTTCGCACTTGAGCGCGTGCTCAAGGTTCGTGACGTCGCAAATGACCTTCGCGCCCTGGCGGTGCGCCTCTTCGATCACCGCTTTCGGATTGCCCAAAGACGTTATGAACAGCTCGACGTCGGCGTTGAGCGCCCATTTCAAATCTTCTTTTTGCCGCGCGTTGCTCTTGTTCACGATGATGTTCATGCCGATCGGCTTCTTCGTGCGCGCGCGGATCGCTTTCAAAGCGTCGCGATACTTTTCGATCGGGCGATAGTTGAGCGCGGGGAACGTGCCAAGCGCGCCGGCTTCGCTGGCCTCGACGACGATGTCTTCGTTGCTGACCAGGAACATCGGTGCCGCCAGAATCGGCAGATGGATGTTCATCAGGCGTGTGAAATCGGTCTCGAGCGCGCGCATCTCAAGAGGGAAAATATCATTGTCTCGCTCCCGAAATCTAGCTACTAATCTGGCAAGGGGAAATCTTATGCTACACAACGTCGCGCTCGCGTTTTTGTCCTTGCTTTGGCTCGGTTGCTCGTCGACTCCGAAGCCGCCGCCCGCCCCCGCCGCGGCCCCTCCGCAATTCGTGACGAACCCAAAACCGTTCACGCTCACCGGGCGGCGCGCCGGCGAAGGTTATTTCAGCCGGGACGGCCGCTACGTGATTTATCAATCCGAGTCCCAGGACGGAAACCCCTTCTATCAGATCTACGTCCGCGATTTGCGAACGGGCGCGACCAAGCGCGTATCGAACGGCCAAGGCAAGACGACCTGCGCGTGGATTCATCCCGACAATAAAAAGGTTCTTTTCGCGAGCACGCACCAAGATCCGCGGCTCAAAGAAAAGATCGCCGAAGAACTCAAAGACCGCGAGCAACCGAAACACCGCTACAGCTGGAGCTTCGACGACACGTACGACATTTACGAAACCGGGATCGGCGGCGGCGCTCTTAAAAATCTGACCCGCTCGCCCGGATACGATGCCGAGGGCTCGTACTCCCCCGACGGCAAATGGATCGCGTTCGCCAGCAACCGCCGCGGCTATACCGAAAAGCTCGACCCGGAAACCAAAGCGCTGTTCGACAAGGATCCGTCGGTCTTGATGGACATTTACATCATGCCCGCG
>DAISHW010000147.1:0-6583 GCA_036822295.1 Bdellovibrionales bacterium
GGCAAAAAGCGCCAACAGCTCTTCAAGCAAGAGGGGGGCAAGCTCTTCCAGGACTTGTTCGAAGGACAACTCAGCGACTACGAACTGCAAGTCGCGTTGCTTATTTCCGAAGGCAAGAAACTGCGTGAATATCTGCTCGAGCATCAACCGAAGCTCGACAAATTCATGAAAGGCTTGAAAGACGACGCACTGCTCGCCGCCGTCCATGATTTCGGCGGCCACGATTTCGAAACGCTGCTCGAGGCCTATGAGGCTTCGAAGCGCGAAGCCGGCCGCCCCACCATGGTCATCGCCCACACCATCAAAGGTTGGGGACTCAAGATGGCCGCGAGTCCGGGCAACCATTCGGCGATTCCCGAAGCGGACGAACTCCTGGCCCTGGCTGAGCGCGGACAAATGCCTAAAGGCACGGACTTCGCGCGCTTCCCGGAAAACTCGCCCGAAGGCAAGTTCCTGAAGGCGCGGGGCGAAAAGCTCTACAAGGAGATCAAGGCGCAGTACGCCCTTCGCGATAAGAACAAAGCCGCGTTCGCGAAGCTGGGACAAGAGCTCGGCGAAATGAAAGACACGCTCGACATCAACTTCAAGATGGCGAACTACCCGCACACGCAGTGGATGCTCGGCCAGTTGACCGCGAAACTCACGCGCATCGCCAACACCCCGCTCAACGAAAAAGAACTCAAGGACAAACAAAAGCCGCTGACCGCGGAGGAGCGCGCCTTCAAGCTGGCCGCCGAAATGATGGTGTCCATGGCGCCCGACGTGGGCACGTCGACCAATTTGAATCCGGCGATGGACGGCAAGATCTTCAGCGCCAACGACGTCCAGGACGAAGAGACCGAGATGGGCGTCAAAGACAAAACCGTTCCCGATCTGGTTCCGGGCGAAGAGGTGAACGATCGCTTCCTGCGCTTCGACATCCAAGAGGGCAACGTGATGTCCTGCGTGGGTTCGTTCGGTAAAATCCGCGAAACGCTCGGCATTCCGCTTCTGCCGCTGATGACCGTGTACGACTTCTTCATCAAGCGCGCGCTCGATCAGCTGTTCTACAACTTGTACTGGCGCTCCTCGTTCATCCTGGTCGGCACCCCTTCGGGCGTGACCCTTTCTCCGGAAGGCGCGCAGCACGGTTGGAAATCCGACATTCAGATTCCCAACCAGATCACCTGGGAGCCGTTCTTCGTGCAGGAGCTCGACTGGATCTTCACCGATTCCATTCGCCGCATCCTGCAATGGGAGGACGAAGACCGTAGCGGCGTCGTCATTCGCGGCGTCACCCGCGGCGCGGACCAAAAGATGTTCATGGGACTTTTGAAAACCCAATCGCGCTTCAAACAAGATTCGAACGCGACTTTGGCTCCGCAAGGCATGGAGATGCCCGGCGGCGACGATGAGTCGACGGTCGAGACCATTGGCGACGCGGCGATCTTGGCGCAAGTGAAAGAAGACGTCTTGAAAGGCGCTTACTATCTGATCGACTACCGCGGCTACGCCGGCTACGAGCCCGGCGACAACGTCGTGCACATCTTCGCGATGGGTTCGCCGACCACCGAAGCGATCAAAGCGTCGCGCGATCTTTTGCAAAAAGGCATTTACGCCAACGTGATCGTGGTCACGAGCCCCGACCTCTTACTGGGAGCGCTCGCTCACGCCGATGATTACCGCCATCTGCGCGAAGGACTCGGCGTGAACGCCGATCTTTACCTCAAGAGCGTGGACGCGGGTCAGGGCGGGGAGCTGCGCACCATCGCGGGTCGCCGCATCCCGATCGTGTCCGTGGCCGACGGTGAAATCGGACTGCTCGACAACATCGGTTCGCTGATCGGCGTGCGCCAAGAAATCCTGGGCGTGCGCAAGCATTCGAAATGCGGCCGGCCGAGCGACGTTTACCGCTATCATCACATCGACGCCGATTCGGTGATGCACGCTTGCGGCCGCGTACTCGCCGAGACGGCGCTCGAAAACACGTTTCAACCGGGAGAGGTGAGAGCCAACTCCACCCGCCCGACTCGCGGCGAGTGGCGGCAGCTCTGGCCGATGGACAGCAAGTAGTCCTTCGCTCAGAATTTTTTCTGAGCGAAGGTCATGCCTTCTTTGGTGGGGATCAAGGTCGAATTGTAACGCTCGGAATCCGCCAAACGGCGATTGAATTCTTTCATCGCCGCGATCTGCCTGGGTCCCGCATCGCGATCGGTCGGCTCGTCCCAAACTCCGCCCCAAAGAAACGTGTTGTCACCGACGATGAATCCGCCGGCGCGAACGTTCTCCTCTGCCCAATCCAAGTACTTGGCGTACCCGCCTTTGTCGGCATCGATAAACACCAGATCAAAAGGTCCTTCTTTGCCGATCGTGGCGAGTAAGTCCGCGCCATCCCCGCACAGCGGGCGAATTTTCCTTCCGTCCTTGTGCTTGGTGAACATATTTCTCGCGATGTCGAAATTGGCGGGATTTTTTTCGAGAGTGTAGAGCACGCCATCCGCGGGCAACGCTTTCGCCATCGCCAGCGCGGAATAACCGAACAGCGTTCCCACCTCGACGATCTTCTTCACGCCACTCATGCGAATAAAGAACTGTAAAATACGGGCTTCGTGTCCCGAAATCGACATGAAGGACAGCTCCTGCTTGTCGAGCTCGGCCCGCACCTCTTGCAGTTCGGGATCGTGCAAACCAAAGACTTCGTTCAGATACTTTTGTTGATTGGTTTCAATTCTCATCGTGCTAATCTGGACCCGACATGGCCAAGATTCAATTGGTAATCTTCGATTTCGACGGAACGCTCGTCGACACCGCGCCCGACCTGATTCGCGCCACCAACTTCTATCTCGAATCGCAGGGCCTCGATCCAATCCCCGAGGCCACCGTACGGGCCGAAATCGGGATGGGCTTGAGAAAACTGATCCTGGATGTATTCCCGAAAGAGATGCAGTCCGAGGCCAACCGCCGCCGCATTGAAGGCGATTTTCTCAAGATCTATGAACGCGAATACCTGCACTCTCCCGCCCTCTTTCCCGGCGCTCGCGAATTTCTTACAGAGTGGGAGGGGGCGATCGCCATCGTGTCCAACAAACGCGCGCGTTTTATTCATCCGATCTTGGAAAAACTCGGGATCCACGGTTTACCGTGGACTCGCATCATCGGCGGCGACACCTACCCCAATATGAAACCGCATCCTGAACCTTTTTTAGGCGCGATCCAAGCGGCCGGGGTTACGCCCGAAGAAACGCTGATCGTGGGCGACGGCACTCCGGATGTGGCGGGCGCACTGGCGCTGGGGAGCCGCTGTGCCGCGGTCGCGCATGGCTACCAAGACATCGAGGAATTGATGGATCTTGGGGCTACTGATCGACTCGAATCATTTCATGAACTCCTGCCTCTTATTCGCAAGATAACGTAACGCGTTTAGAACGTTAATTTGACATCTCTTCGCGCGTAACGCTACACAACAAGACTCTCCAGGAGGCCTCTAATGGTTCGTATTTTGGGCGCAGCCCTTGCTTCGTTGTTCATCCTATCTGCATGCACGAAAAAGTCCGCCGACACCGCCAACACATTTCAGTACGCGCTTCGCCAGAATCTGCCCAGCATGGATCCGGCGATGGCGAGCAATCTGTACGCGAATGAAGTGCTGCCCAATATTTATGAAGGTCTTCTTGAGTACAATTACCTGAAGCGCCCGTACACTTTGCAGCCGAATTTGGCCGCCGCCATGCCGGAGTCTTCGAAAGACGGCTTGGTTCACACGTTCAAAATCAAACCGGGCGTGAAGTTTCAAGACAACGACGCGTTCCCGGATAAAAAGGGCCGCGAAGTCACGGCGGAAGATTTCATTTATTCTTGGAAGCGTCTGGCAGATCCCGCCACCAAATCCGAAGGCTGGTGGATTTTCGACGGCAAAATCAAGGGCTTGAACGAATGGCGCGACAAAGTCGGCAAAGATGCTTCGGTCACCTATGACACCCCGGTGGAAGGTTTGCAGGCCGTCGACAAACACACTTTGAAAATCACGCTCAGCAAACCGTTCTTCCAGCTCTACTATGTTTTGGCCATGACTTACGCCTCGGTGGTGCCCAAAGAGGTCGTCGATAAATATGGCCAGGAGTTCATGAATCACCCCGTGGGCACCGGCCCCTACATGTTCGAAAGTTGGGTGCGCGGTAACAAAGTCGTCTTGGTTCGTAACCCCAACTGGCGCGGCGGCACGTATCCCTCGGAAGGCATGCCCGAAGATCAAGCCAATGGCCTTTTGGCGGACGCGGGCAAACCCATTCCGTTCATCGACAAAATCATTTTCCACGAAGTTCCCGAAGATCAGCCCCGCTGGTTGAATCTGATGAAGGGCAACTACGATTACGGTCAGATTCCGAAAGACAGCTTCGACGCCGCCGTGGTCGAGGGCAAGCTGCGCCCCGAGCTCGAGCAAAAAGGTTACGGGCTCATCGTCACCGATCAGCTCGACGTGGTTTACCAAGGCTTCAACATGGAAGACCCGATCCTGGGCAAGAACGTCGAACTGCGCCGCGCCCTTTCGTACGCTTACGATCAAAAGACCGCCAATCAGAAGTTCTACAACAACCGCGTGACCGACGCGCAGTCGGTGATCGTGCCCGGCATGGACGGTTACGACCCGAACTTCAAAAACCCGTACAAAGAGTACAACCTCGAGAAGGCCAAAGCCGCTCTGAAAAAAGCCGGCTATCCCGACGGCAAGGGCTTGCCGCCGATCGAATACAACTTCTCGTCGTCGACCACCGGCCGCCAGATGGCGGAATTCGCCGCCCAACAATACGCTCAGATCGGCGTGAAGCTGAATCTGATCGGCAATTCGTGGCCGCAGTTCCAAGACCGCTTGCGCAACAAGAAAGCGCAGATGTTCGGCATCGCTTGGAGCTCGGACTATCCGGATCCGGAGAATAACTTCCAACTGCTTTACGGTCCGAACGTAAGTCCCGGCCCGAACAGCGCCAACTACGCGAACAAAGAATTCGACGCGCTTTACGAAGCGGCCGCGAAGCTCCCCCCGGGCGCCAAGCGCACGGAACTCTATAAAAAGATGCGCGACATCTTCGTCCGCGACATGCCGTGGATTCCGACGGTTCACCGTCAGCAATTCACCGTGCGTAACGGTTGGCTGATGAACTTGAAGCCCGACGATACGGTTTCGGGCTGGTTCAAGTACTTGCGCATCGACGAAACGAAGAAGAAAGAACTGAAAGCCAAGCTCTAATGCTCAAGTTCGTCATTCGCCGCGTCCTTTATATGGTGCCGATCCTTTTCGGCGTAACGCTGGTCACGTTCGTTCTGTTCAACGTGGCCGGAGGCGATCCGGCGGCGCAAGCGGCGGGCCGTTACGCGAGCGCCGCGCAGATTCAGCAGATGCGCGTGCAGATGGGGCTCGATAAGCCCCTGATCTATCAATACTTCGACTTGGTCAAGCAGCTCTTCACGTTCGACTTCGGCCGCTCATGGTCCTCGAAGCAGCAGATCTCGACTTTGATCATCAACGGCATCGGTCCCTCGCTGACCGTGACGATGCCGGGTTTTTTGCTTTCGTTGCTGATCACGATTCCTTTGTCTTTGCTCCTGGCGCATAAGCGCAATTCCTTTTTCGACAAGAGCACGATGGTCACTTGTCTGGCGCTGATCTCTTTGAGTTCGGTGGTTTACATTTTGGTCGGCCAGTATTTCTTCGCCTACCACTTGGGTTGGTTCCCGATTTCCGGCTGGGACCCGAGTTGGGACGGCCGTTGGGAGTACGCCGCTCTGCCGATTCTGATCGTCGTGGCGTTGTCTTTAGGCAGTTACATCCTGTTCTTCCGCACGGTCTTCTTGGACGAGATGTTTCAGGATTACGTGCGCACCGCGCGCTCGAAAGGTCTTTCGAATTCCAAGATCTTGCTCAAGCACGTGTTGCGCAACGCCCTGATCCCGATCATCACGCTGGTGGTGCTCCAGGTGCCTTTCTTGATCGTGGGTTCGCTCTTGATCGAGTCGTTCTTCGGCATTCCCGGGCTGGGCGGTTTGATTTACCAAGCGATTCAAGAGGCCGATTTTCCGGTGATCAAAGCGATGACCATCGTCGGCGCGATTCTTTACATGATTTTCCAGGTGATCAGCGACGTGCTTTACGCCGTGGTCGATCCCAAGATTAGGCTGGGTTGACTATGGCCAAGGTGGGACAAAGCCTTTGGGTCGATGCCTTCAAACGCCTGCGCCGCGATAAGATCGCGATGGTCAGCTTGATCGTGATCCTCGCGTACCTGCTGATGTCGGGACTCTGCGCGGCGGGACTGATGTTCACGGACTTCGACGTCACCAATAACGCCAACGCCTATCAGCCGCCGAACGCCGAGCATTGGCTCGGAACCGACATCTTCGGCCGCGACGTGATCTCGCGCGCGGCCCATGGCACGGTCACTTCACTCATCGTGGGTTTCTGGGGCGCCGCTTTGGCCGTATTTATCGGCACGGTCTTGGGCGCGGTGGCCGGCTATTTCGGCGGTGTGATCGATGAACTGATCGTTTGGCTCTACACCACGGTCGACACGATTCCTTATATCTTGTTGGTGGTGGCCTTTTCGTTCGT
>DAISHW010000148.1:0-577 GCA_036822295.1 Bdellovibrionales bacterium
CCACCAAGTGGTGCAGCTTCAGCATGTACATGATACCGACCGTGACCGGAGTCTGGAACGGCTCGCCGGTACGACCGTCGAACAGCACCGTCTGGCCCGAAAGCGGCAGTTTGGCGCGCTTCAGAAGCTCTTTCACGTCCTTCTCTTTGGCGCCGTCGAACACGGGCGTCGCCACGTGCACGCCGTCTTTCATTCGGCGGATCATTTTCTTCAAGCTGTCTTCGTCCGCATTCTCGAGCTGGTCGACGATTTCCGCGTCTTCTTGGAACGTGTTGACCAGTTGCTTGCGCGCCTCGGCGGCGTTGATCTCCTCGAGGTATTTTTCGAGTTGTTTGCCCAGACCGTGCGCGGCCCAGCCCAAGTGCACTTCCAAGATCTGACCGATATTCATACGCGAAGGTACGCCCAGCGGATTCAAGACCATGTCGACGGCGGTACCGTCAGCCATGTACGGCATGTCTTCGATCGGCAGAACCTTGGAGATAACCCCTTTGTTTCCGTGACGACCGGCGAACTTATCACCGACTTGCATCTTACGTTTGATGGCGATGTAGACCTTCACCATCTTGATCACGCC
>DAISHW010000148.1:587-5471 GCA_036822295.1 Bdellovibrionales bacterium
GGCGGTCGATCTTCTCGTTGAAGACCAGCTTCACGGCGTCGAGTTGGTTACGGGCGCCATCGACGATGCGTTGAACTTGGAACTCGAGTTCCGACTCGAGCGGCACGTACGACAAGAGTTCGAACGGAATCGTTTCCAGATCCTCGCCCTTGATCGTTTGACCTTTGCTCAAGAGCTTTTCCGAGCCGTCTTCAGAGAGGAGCACGCCCGTCGTCACTTTGCCGATCAGGAGATCTTTGAGTTTATCAAGGGCGTTGTTCTTGATGACGTTCTGTTCGACGCCGAAGTCCTTTTCGAGCTTCTTGCGCTTGTCTTCAATGATCAGAGACAAACGTTCGTCGCGGTCTGCTCCCTCACGAGAGTATACTTGCGCATCGATAACTGTTCCGTAAACGCCCGATGGAGCACGCAATGAGGTATCGCGAACGTCGCCGGCTTTTTCACCGAAGATCGCGCGGAGCAGTTTTTCTTCGGGAGAGAGCTGGGTCTCGCCTTTCGGAGTCACTTTACCGACCAGGATATCGCCCGGCTTCACTTCCGCGCCGATGCGGATGATACCGGAGTTATCGAGGTCTTTAAGGGCCTCTTCACCGACGTTGGCGATATCGCGGCTGATCTCTTCTTTGCCGAGCTTCGTGTCGCGCGCCACGCACTCGAATTCCTCGATATGGACGGACGTGTAAACGTCTTCGCGCAGAAGGCGCTCATTGATCAATATCGAGTCCTCGAAGTTGTAACCCTGCCAGGGCGTGAACGCGACCAGGATGTTCTGACCGAGCGCGAGTTCACCGAGTTCCGTCGACGGACCGTCGGCGATGACGTCCGACTTTTTCACGCGGTCACCCACCTGAACGATCGGCTTCTGGTTGAAGCAGGTGTTCTGGTTGGTGCGCTGGTACTTGATCAGATTGTAGATGTCGACGTTGGCACCGAGCTCGCCACCTTTGGCGAAGCGGCGGATGACCACCCGGCCGGCGTCGACTTCCTCGACCACGCCGTCGTTTTGACAAACGACCGAGGTACCCGAGTCACGCGCCACCAAGCGCTCCACGCCCGTACCGACGAGCGGCGCGCGCGATTTCAAGAGCGGAACGGCTTGACGTTGCATGTTCGATCCCATGAGCGCGCGGTTGGCATCGTCGTGCTCAAGGAACGGAATCAAACTCGCGGCGATAGACACGAGCTGCGACGGCGAAACGTCCATCAAAGACACTTTGTCTTTTTCGATGAGTTCGTATTCGCCGTTGAAACGCGCGGTCATGTTGTCGAGCGTGAGTTTGTTCTTCTCGACGTCCTTACCCGCCTGCGCGATGTAGTGTCCGCTCTCTTCGAGAGCCGAGAGATACATGATGTCGTCGCGGACCGTGGCGCCCTCGACCTTACGGTACGGCGTTTCGATGAAGCCGTACTGATTGATGCGCGCGAACGTCGCCAGCGACGCGATCAGACCGATGTTCGGACCCTCCGGAGTTTCGATCGGGCAGATACGACCGTAGTGAGTCGGATGCACGTCACGAACTTCGAAGCCCGCCCGATCGCGGGTCAAACCGCCCGGCCCCAGGGCCGATAGACGACGTTTGTGCGTGATCTCGGACAGCGGGTTCGTTTGATCCATGAATTGCGAGAGCTGCGAGGAGCCGAAGAATTCTTTAACGACCGCGTTGACCGGCTTTGCGTTCACCAGATCGTGCGGCATCATCGTTTCCACGTCCTGAAGGCTCATGCGCTCGCGGATCGCGCGCTCCATGCGCACCAAGCCGATGCGGTACTGGTTCTCGAGCAATTCACCGACGGAACGAACGCGGCGGTTGCCCAAGTGATCGATGTCGTCGATCTGACCTTGACCGTTCTTTAGATCGATCAGGGTTTTCACCACCGACAAGATGTCGCGCTCAGTGAGCGTGCGGTGCTCAACTGGAGTTTCTTCGAACGGAATCGAGAAACGGTGGTTGATTTTCAAACGACCGACTTCAGACAAATCATAGGTCTCGGGATCGAAGAACAGGCGACCGAAGAAGCCCGTCGAGGCTTCGATGGTCGGCGGCTCACCGGGACGCAGGCGCTTGTAGATCTCGATCAAGGACTCTTCTTTGGTGACGACTTTGTCGACCAGAAGAGTATTGCGCAGGTACGGACCGACAGCCAGACCGTCGAAGAAGATCACCGACAGCTCGGTGATACCGGCTTCGCGCGATTTGTCGAGGATTCCCGGAGTCAATTCGCTATTGACGTCGGCGATGATCTCGCCGGTCGTTTCGTCGATGACCGGGCGGGCGATGACTTTGCCTTCGAGATCGTCGCGATTGATTTCGATTTCGGTCAGATCCATCGCCTTCACGCGCTTAACTGCGGCGCGAGTGATACGGCGACCGGCCTTCACGATGGCTTCGCCCGTTTTCGGGTCGACGATATCGGACATGGCGCGCTGACCGGCCATGCGCTCGATGTCGATGGAGCGGGTGACTTTGCCGTCCTTTTTAATGCGGACGACGTCGAGGTGGTAGAACTGCTCGAGCAACTGCTCGGTCGTGTAACCGAGGGCCTTGAGCAAGATCGTGACCGGGAACTTACGGCGGCGATCGATGCGAACGTAGATCAGATCTTTTTGGTCGAACTCGAAATCGAGCCACGATCCGCGGTAAGGAATCACGCGGGCCGAGTAGATCAGCTTGCCGCTGGCGTTGTTCTTACCGCCGTCGTGATCGAAGAACACGCCGGGCGAGCGGTGGAGCTGCGAAACGACGACGCGTTCGGTGCCATTGATGATGAAAGAACCGTTTGAAGTCATGAGCGGGATTTCGCCCAGGTAGACTTCCTGTTCTTTGACGTCGCGGATGCTACGCGCTTCGGTCTGTTCGTCGACATCAAAGACGATCAGGCGCAGGGTGACTTTGATGGGCGCGGCGAACGTCATTCCACGTTGGCGGCACTCGTCCACGTCATATTTGGCCGGCTCGAGCGTGTAGCTCACGAATTCCAGGCTGGCCGTGTTGTTGAAATCGGAAATGGGGAAGACGGATTTAAATACGCCTTGCAAGCCCACATCGCCCCGACGGTCGGGGTCGACATCCTTCTGCAAGAAAGCTTCGTAAGATTTCTTCTGCAGCTCGATCAGGTTGGGGATGTCAATCAGGTGGCGCGTTTTCGCGAAACTACGGCGAACGCGCAGGTTCGAAGCCGTTACCGGACTGTTCTTCATTCTTAAGCTCCTAATGTCGGCACATCCGCTTTGGCGAATGCCGCTTAAATTTTTTCCGCTCGTTCGGGATTTCGTCCCGGGAGAGCATTTTTTAATTATGAGAGTCGCCCCTCATCCGAAAAACAGCGCCAGGAGTTAAAAGAGTCCCGGCCTCTACGAGAGGCCCCCACGCTGGAGGGCCACCCTATATTGGGGAATATGAAATCAGGAGAGCCGCTCCCGCGGATCTCCCGATATTCGGCTTACTTGATGTCGACTTTCGCGCCGGCTTTCGTCAGCACGTCTTTCATCTTGGCGGCTTCGTCTTTCGAAACGCCTTCTTTCACGGTCTTCGGAGCGCCTTCCACGAGGTCTTTGGCTTCTTTCAAGCCCAAGCCCGTGAGCGCGCGCACTTCTTTGATCACGTTGATTTTGTTCGCGCCGCCATCGGCCAGAACAACGTCAAACGTGGTCTTCTCTTCGACCGGAGCGCCACCCGCAGCGGCACCCGGACCAGCGGCGATCGCCACCGGCGCGGCGGCCGAAACGCCCCACTTCTCTTCAAGTTCTTTGATGAGGTTGGCGAGATCGATGACCGGCATGTTCGACAAGAAATCGACGACTTGTTGTTTATCCATTTTAAATTCTCCTTATATCGAGCGCTTAGTCTAAAGCTAGGCGCTACAGTATCGTGGGCTCATAGGCCCGGTTAAAATTAAGCGCTCGTACCTTTTGACTCTTTGTAACCATTCAACACTCGGACGAATCCCGCAGGAACTGCCTGAACCGTGCCCAAGAACTTCGTCATCGGGGCCGACACCGTGCCGAGTACCATCGCACGCAGTTCGTTTTTCCCCGGCAATGTCGCCAAGTGCTTGATGCCCGCTTCATTCAGAGCGGCTCCGTCCATGACCCCGGACTTCAGTTGGAAAGCTTCGACGTCTTTTGCAAACGCCGCGAGTGCTTTCGCCACCGCGCTGGGATCTTCAAACGCAAACACGATTGCATTCGTGCCTACGAATTTGCTCTCGAGCACCGGTTTCATCGTGGGATGAGTTTCCAATGCGCGAATCGCTAGAGTGTTTCGCACCACATTCATTTCCGAGTTAACGGGCTTGAGCGTTTTACGCAGCTTCGTGACACTTTCCACGTCCATGCCTTTGAAATCGACAAGGAATGCTGCTTTAGAACGGCCAAACTTCTCGGAAAGATTGGTGACTTCTTGCTGCTTCTGCTCACGCGTAATCCACGGCAAGATGATCCTCCTTCTTTCGTTCGTTTGGACCGCAATCTAGATCTCGGCAGGGTCGGCGAGCCGCTCAGGCGACTTGCCCCACATTAGGTGGATTAAGCCTTTCGGCCCCTACTGTCTTTGATCGCGATACTGTTAAGGCGCCGACCAACCGACACCCAATAAATTTTCCGATCCTGAATCGGTGGACGCCTCGAGGCGTCCGCCCAATATCAGGTCAGGAGAGTTGGTTCTCTAACTCTGACAGATCCATTTTCACGCCCGGGCCCATCGTCGACGACACCGTCACACCGCGCAGGTAATTGCCCTTGCTGGTGGCCGGTTTCGCCTTAAGGAGCGCAGACATGAAGGCGCTGAAGTTGTCGCGGAGTTTGTCCGCACCCATGCTTTTGCGCCCGATCACCGCATGCACGATGGCCGCTTTGTCGACACGGAAATCCAGTTTACCCTTCTT
>DAISHW010000148.1:5481-6578 GCA_036822295.1 Bdellovibrionales bacterium
CGCCCACGTTCATGGTGACCGTTCCGACTTTCGGGTTCGGCATCAAACCACGCGGTCCTAAGACCTTCGCGACTTTCGAAACCGTGGCCATCATGTCGGGAGTGGCGATCGCTTTGTCGAAGTCGAGCCATCCGCCTTGAATCTTGGTCACGAGCTCATCGGAACCGACGAAATCCGCGCCCGCGGCTTTGGCTTCTTCTTCTTTAGGGCCCTTCGCGAAGACTATTACACGAACCGTCTTGCCCAAACCATGCGGCAAGTCCACCGCGCCACGGACCTGCTGGTCCGATTGCTTGGGATCCACGCCCAATACGACGGCCACATCGACGGCTTCGTCGAATTTCGCGGTGGCCGTGTCCACGACGAGTTTAATACCGTCGTTGAGTTTATAACGTGTCAGACGATCAACTTTTTTGAATGCGGAATCAAACCGCTTACCTTGTTTGCCCATCATTCACCCCTACTTGATTTCCAAGCCCATGCTCTTCGACGTGCCGATGACCTGCTGGACGGCGCTTTCGACCTCCGTGCAGTTCAAATCGGGCATCTTGAGCTTGGCGATCTCAGTGATCTGCGCCATCGTGACTTTGCCGACCTTATCTTTTTGCGGCATTTTCGATCCGCTTTCGAGTTTGGCGGCCTTCTTCAGAAGAATCGACACAGGAGGCGTTTTGGTGATGAAGGTAAACGAGCGGTCCGAGAAAACAGTGATGATCACCGGAATGATCATGTCGCCCTCTTTTTGAGTGCGCGCGTTAAACTGTTTACAGAACTCCATGATGTTTACCCCATGCTGACCGAGCGCCGGTCCCACGGGAGGCGCCGGATTGGCTTTCCCTGCCGGTATCTGAAGCTTAATTTGGCCGGATACTTTTCTTGCCATTTTACTTCACCCACTACTTTCAGTTGGGAGTTAAACCCGATTCGAGCCCCATGCCCGAACCCGGGGAGTTTAGGCCTTATCGACCTGAACGAAATCCAATTCGACGGGAGTCGGGCGGCCGAAAATGCTGACCAGCACTTTCACTTTGCCCTTCTCTTGGTTGATCTCTTCGACGGCGCCATTGAAGCCGCTGAACGGTCCGTCGATGACGGTC
>DAISHW010000149.1:0-6560 GCA_036822295.1 Bdellovibrionales bacterium
TGGCTTTTCACTCAGAGTGACGCCGCCGTCGGGATTTCTGTCGGTCGCCGGCGCCGGCATGGGATTCACCAAGACGCGCATCCGGCTGGCGAAGTCGGGCGGATGGCTGGTCGATGTCGGCGGCCGGCGCCAAGTCTATCATTCGAACCGATTGTGGGTGCGCGGGCAAATGCTTCGGCTCGGGATTGAACCGGTTCCGTATGACCTGGAGATTTTCCCGAGCGTAAAAAAGGGGATCGATGTCGTCGCCAGGCTCGATTTGGATAAGTACCTGGCGGGCGTGCTGCCGGCCGAGATGCCGGCGAGTTGGCATGTCGAGGCGCTCAAAGCCCAGGCCGTCGCCGCGCGCTCGTTCGTCCTTGCCACGGCGTTCGAAAGAAGACATCAGCACTACGACGTCGACTCCACCATCGTCGATCAGGTTTACAAATTCGCGGTCGAACTCAACGCCGCTCAAGAAGAAAAGGTCCGCAAAGCCGTGCGCGACACGCGCGGCGAGATTTTGACCGATCAAAACGGGCGCCCGCTCAAGGCGTTTTACTCCGCCGACTGCGGTTGCCAGAGCGAAGATCCGCAGTTCGTCTGGGGCAAGGTCGAATCCTACGAATCGGTCAAAGATCCCACCTGCCAAGGCCGTAAAGTGCCGCGTTGGAACGTCAAACTCAGCCGTCACGAGGTACGCCGGCTCCTATTGGCCGAACTGGCGCTGCCCGACGCGACCGATTTCCGCACGCTGCAAGTGCGTGGGCGCACCCCCTCGGGACGGGTGAAGGACGTGGTGGCTTCGCTTGTCGTTGACGGAGAATCGCGCCATGTCGCGTTCAACTCGCAGAATTTCCGCCGTATCTTCGGGTTCGAGCGGGTGCGCAGCACGAACTTCGAGCTGAAATGGCTCGGCACGGAACTGCAGGTTCGCGGTGAGGGCTTAGGTCACGGCGTAGGCCTTTGTCAAACGGGGGCGCGCGCCTTCGCTAGTCAAGGCATGGAGTATCGCGAGATCTTGAAGTTCTATTATCCTAGAGCCCGATTGAAAACGCCGAAGAGCGCCTAGCACTTGCCGTGAAAGCTCAAATACCTTCGCCAGCCGTCTTCGCCGAAGTAGCGATTTCCGACGGCGTCGGGCATGGCGGTGACATCGAGCCAAATCAATCCGTCGATCGTGTTGAAGTCGTCGTCGCGATTGAAGGCCAAGAAGCGGACGCCCAGCTCCAAGTAGAGTTTGATGAGCTGCGGGATCTGCGCTTTGGGATTGCCCTCGGCGCGGCGAACGAACTCTTGCAAGTCGCCCAAACTCAAGGCG
Organism: Bdellovibrionales bacterium; assembly: GCA_036822295.1. Lineage (GTDB taxonomy): Bacteria > Bdellovibrionota > Bdellovibrionia > Bdellovibrionales > UBA1609 > JALHOQ01. Next base: position 1,301 of record DAISHW010000149.1, read on the forward strand.
GAGTTCACGACGGCGGTCAACTCCTCGGGCGACATGTTCGATTCGAACACCGGAGGATTCTTCGCGTCCACCAGCTCCGATTTTTCGTGCGGGAAGTTCGCCATCAGATAACTCACCATCAGATTCTTCGAATTGTCCTGAAACTCGTTCGAGATGCTGACCGGGCCCATCAGGTTTTTGTAGCGGGGGTTGGCGGCGATAAAGCGGGCCAGCGCCATCCAGATGTACACCAAGGAAAGACCGCGCTGGAACTCGGGCCGAACGAAACTGCGGCCGGCTTCCAAGGTTCCTTCTTTAAAATCGCCGGAGAGCAAAGATTCGAACTCAAACAGCGTCGTCGTGTACAGACCGTTCGGGCCGCGCTCGCTCAAAATCTCATCGGCGCGCCCGATCCGGTACGCGCCCGTGATTTCGCCCTTGGCTTTGTCCCAGGCGACGAAATGATCGTAATACTCATCGAAGGAATCGTTGTCTCGGGCTAAGCCGCTGCCCTCGCCCACGGTGCGGAAGGTCTCCTCGCGCAAACGGCCGAGCTCCAAAACCAGATTCGGAATGTCACGGCCGATACCGCGATAAATCTTCATGCCTTTTTGCTCGCGTTCCGGATTCGAATCGAGCATCAGTTCGCACTTCGCCAAGTCGCGGTCCAAATCCGCTTTCGGAACGGGCGGCGCGATCTCGGTCAACCGGCGGGTCGTGGGCTTTTGGGGGGCGGTCGTTTCATTCGTCACAGGCCTTCTAGGGTTACCAAACTTGAAGGGCACTTCAACTCGAAAAATCGGCCCCTAAGACGCTTTGCATAAAATGCCAAAATTGGTCTCTTTACGAGGGGTTTGACAGTTGAAAGCGCGTCTCATTGTGAGACAGGGTGCCCTATTTCGCAGGCGTTTCCTGAGCTTACGGACTAGAAACGTGCGGGCACAGGCATGGCAATTCCAGAGGGGTAAGACCAAAGGAGTCCGCCGTGAGAGCATTCATCGCCATCTTGAGCCTTTTCCTCGTCGCTGCCACTGCCGGTTGCGCGAACCAGTACCGCGATGTCGACCCCGAGATCACCGGGGAGCAAGTGCTTCAACTCGTGAACAAGGCGGGTGAGGCCGGCGCGAGTTCGGTCGGCGACATGCAAGCGGCTTTGACCCTCGCCAATTCGGCGGGCGTGACGATCTATTTTTCGGACGGCGGCGGCCCGTTCGGCGGCGTTGCCAACGTGCTCAGCTTGGTTGAGTTCAAGTTTCTTGGCGACGACTACGCGGATCTGTCGATCTGGGACTTCTCTGACGTCCAGGTGTTCTTCATGGACCGCGTGACCGCTCAGGGGCGTGAGAGCGCGCTCATCTTAGGCATGCAGAAAAAAGGACAAGAGGGTTATCGCTACTACGCGTTCACCGGCGCGAGTGACTTGAGCGACGGCGAATTCGTCGCGGAACTGCAGAGCGGCGGCCAGACGAAGCTGATCTTCAACTCGCTTGACGTCGAGGGGGATGAGCTCTTGGAAGTCATCCAACTCCGCGTTTACAACTCCGATCAACAAGAGATCGGTAAGATTCCAACGCTCATCGGTTTCGGTGGTTAACCGGGGCTTGCAATTCCCCTGAATAAAAGATCTGATTATGCCCATGGCGTTGAAGCTCTGGGTGGATTTCTTCGAAGATTTGCAACATGTCCGAGGTCGCTCGCAGAACACCGTGATGGCGTATCGCCGCGATCTGGAATTGTTCGAGCAGTTCCAGGCGACGGGCCAAGAGCTCGGCCGTCTGTACGAATTCATGAAAAACAAGAAGCTTTCGCCGCGCTCGCAGACCCGGGTGATCAGCTCGTTGCGCACGTATTTTCGCTTCTTGGAAGCGCATGGCGAAAAGGCTCCGGAGCTCCGCGAGCTGCGCCCGCCGCGCGTGAAGCCGGGTTTGCCGAAGCCGCTCACGCTCGATGAGTTTCATAAGCTGTTTGAGGCCTCGATCGTCGAGGATATTCATCGCACGCGCCGCAATCAATTGACGTTGCTGTTGTTGTTTTCGCTCGGCTGCCGCGTGAGCGAGCTGGTCGGCCTGAATCTGCAGGATTTCAACGTCACGGACGCGTGGCTCAAAGTGCTCGGTAAGGGCGGCAAAGAGCGCCTGGTGCCGGTGTCCGAGCATCTGCTCGAGATGCTCAAGACCTACATCAAAGAAACGCGCGCGCATCTTTTGAAGGGCGAGAGCCCGGCGATCCTGATCAATGATCGCGGTCACCGTCCGTCGCGCGTCGACGTTTGGCGCTGGCTGGCCGCATGGTCGGCGCGCGCCGGCTTCGAGGAGCCGATCGGTCCGCATCAATTCCGTCACGGTTGCGCGACCGCTTTGCTCGAAAACGGCGCGGATCTGCGCACGATCCAGGTCCTGCTCGGTCATTCGTCGCTGCAGACCACGCAGATCTACACCAGCGTCACCACGCACAAGCTCAAGGACGAGGTCGATAAGAATCATCCCTTGTCCGGAATGCGTACGCTCGGCGACGTCTAGTATTATTTTTTTCGCATCTGGGGTGGTGCCCGGTCTTTGCACAGACCGGGCTCATGATCATTCACACATTGTTTTCCTGCGACGGACGTCTCGAGCCCGGGCAAGTGGAAGTCAAACTCCTGCCGGGCATTCCTCAACTGCATATCGTCGGCTTGCCCGACGCTTCAATCCGCGAGAGCGGCATCAAAGTGAAGTCGGCGCTGCGCTCGGCGGGCTTTCAGTGGCCGATCGGCCAGCAGATCGTCGTGTCGCTCAGGCCGGCCGGCGGACGTAAGAGCGGGGCGGGCGTCGAACTGGCGATCGCGCTCGCGTATTTGGCGATGAGCGGCCAGCTCCCCAGGGGGCTCGAGCAAGCGGTCATGACTCATGCCGTGTTCGGCGAACTCGGTCTGAACGCCGAAGTCATCGCACCGACGGAAATCGCGCGGGCGCTGCTGGCGGGCGAGCGCCCCCTCTTGACAGGTCCCGTGCCGGACCGCGTGCGCGAAGGCGAGTGGATCGAGCTTGCCTACCTGGGCGCCGGATCGGTTCATAAAGAACGGCGCGCCTTCGATTGGTCAAACCATTGGCGGCCGCCGAGCTTCGAAGGCATGCACCTGCATGATCGCGCCGCGAAGGCCCTGCTGCTCACGGCGCACATGCGGCTCGGAGTGCTGGTCGCCGGCCCGCAGGGCACCGGTAAATCCACGTGGGCCAAAATGGCGCATGCCCTGAGCGGTCCGCCGGACCCGAAAGAATTGCTCGAGCGCGAAGCGCTGATCCTTGAAGACAAACCGCCCCGTTGGCGGCCGCTTGAGCAACCGCATCACACCACGTCCGTGCTCGGTATGGTGGGCGGGGGACTCCCGCTTGTCCCCGGGGTCATCACCCGCGCGCATGGCGGGATCCTGTTGATGGATGAGTTCCTGGAGTTCCATCCCCTTGTACTGGAAGCTTTGCGCGAACCGATGGAGGTCGGCTCGATCGAGCTGGCGCGCAAGGGTCGGCGAGAGAAATTCCCGGCGCGCTTCCAGCTCATCGGCACCACCAATTTGTGTCCGTGCGGCCGGCTCAATCCCCTGAGTAGCCGTGCGTGCAACTACGCGCTCGGTCGCTGCCGCGCCACGATCCAGCGTATGAGCGGACCGCTGCTCGACCGCTTCGATATGCTCGTGCTGTCTCACGAATGGATGGCGGACGGCCGCCTGTGGTCGTGGACGGAGCTGAAAGAGCATCTCGATCAGCTGCGTGAATTCCGCGCGAAGCGCTCGGATGAAATCAAAATACCGGATCACTACCTGCGACTCGGACTCAATCACCGCAGACGTAAATCCCTGGCGAAGGTCGCGCGGGGGCTGGCGGATATAGATCGGTCGCTCGAGGTTCGCCCGAATCACCTGCGACTCGCCCACGATTGGGTCGAAGTTTCGATGATGAAACTTCGTGACGTGTTCGCATGATTCCGGCGTGTCGGATTGAGCTGCCGGGCCGGGCGGCGCCATATGCGCGAATCCGACATGGATGACCGCGCTTGGCGGCCGCGGCCATCTGAAGCTCCGTGTTATGCATGGAGCGCACACCCCAAACATTGTTTTTAAAGCCAAATTCTGATTCACTGCGGGACTACCGATAAGGTGGCGTAGCCAAGTGGCCAGGCACCGCTCTGCAAAAGCGGCTACAGCAGTTCGAATCTGCTCGCCACCTCCAAATTCCGGTCAACGAAGTTGTCAAAACCAAGTTAAGTACTGAAAATCAAAAACCAATGGATTCCACTGGTTGCGAAGCTCGGGTCTCTTCAAACATCACCCTAGATAACTCGAAATAACGGTACTGACCGGCATTTGACCGGCACTCAACCGGCATTTTTTAGGTGAGCTTTGGGTTTAATTTCAGTCGCTTAAAAATAATTAAGCTGATGTAATTTCGCAGATTACTCTAGATCAAAAGTGTTCAAGCAAAGTTGGCAGAGCCAATGTTCTATAGTCGCCCCAATCCAAACTTAGGCTACCGAACAGTCATTCGATCTTCGAATTTGCACTGTTCTAAAAGAAGATTCGTGTTGGAAGTCATGGGTAGAGTCAGCGTTCCTTCGGATCTGATTCTGCCTTTTCAGGATTGCTCAGAACAATTTTGGACGAACCGCACCTGAATAAATGCTTGTATAGCCGGCGCTCTCTTGGCGTGGGTGACCTCGGTCGAATTGGGCTGGAGTATTCGTACGGGTTCCCTCAGGAGGGCTACGTGAAAAGAGGAATTTTATTTCTTCTTCTTTCACTGTTTCCACTCAGCTTGGCCGCACATCCAGTTCCCTATCAAGGTGCTGTTGGCGTAATGACTTGGAATCAACCGTTTATGAGTGACACATGGCTGACCTACAGCATTCGGCACGATATGGCAGTCGCGGGCCGGTTTATGAGAATGCAAATGCCAGAGGGAGAATTCCGCTATTCCGGTGTTCAGCTCGACTATCTGCTCTACCGGGACAATGGCACGGACCATCAGGCAAACATTTATCTCTATGGCGGAGGCGGCGCCGTTCATTTCGATGACAAAACCGGTGGAGCGCCCTTTGCCGGAATTGAAGCTGATGCTGAAAACCGCAAATACTTCGGAATGATTAAGGCCGAGCAAATGAATCCTTCGATTGGTCCTGATTTCAGCCATGTCGAAGCAAGACTTGGAATCGCGCCTTACGAAGCTGAATATAACGAAATTGCTAGTTGGTTTATGGCACGGCTGTCCGGCAAATTCCATTTTAGCTACCTCGATGGCAACTGCGTCCA
>DAISHW010000150.1:0-3981 GCA_036822295.1 Bdellovibrionales bacterium
AAACCCCATTTCCGTGAAGGCCTTCTCCAGGTACTTGCGGGTCGAAAGCGAGTCGTCGATCGAGAGCACGCGGTATTTGCCGGCCGAGCGCGGGCGCGAGGTTTCAATGTTCTTCTTGGTATAAACCGAGTGGCCGAGCTGCGAGATGCCGAACTCCGCGCCGTTGATGGCTTCGGAATGGCCGAGCATCAAGTAACCGTCCCCGCGCACGTTCATCAACAGGTTCGAGATCACGCGGCCCACGGTGGTCGGCGAAAAATAGATCAAGACGTTGCGGCAAATGCAGACGTGAAACGGACCGTCGGTCTGCAGGACGGCCGAGCGCAGGTCGTTCACATAAAACGTGCAGCGATCGCGGATCTCTTTGCTCAAGGTGAAGAAATCCTCGGTCTTCCCCGACCCTTCCAAGATGTGATTTTTGTAGCGGATCACGTGAAAGCCCATGTGCTTCTTCTGATAAATCGCGCGTTCGGCCACGGCGATCGACACAGAGTCGATGTCGGTGCCGTAGACTTCGTAGTCGAATTTAGGGTGAACGCGGCGGAACTCTTCGAGCAGCAGCGCGAAGGAGTACACTTCCTCGCCCGTCGAACAAGCCGCGCACCAGACTTTGAAAACTTCGTCTTTGTTCAGAGCTTCGAGCAGGATTTTTTGAAACGCCACGAAGTGCGGATTCTCGCGGAACCACGACGTCGTGTGAATCGTCAGCGCCGAGACCAAGTTTTTCACTTCGCCCGGATTTTTCTCGACGTACTGAAGGTACGCGGCCAGATTCGGCAAGCCCAGATCCTGCATCCGCCTTTCGACGTTGCTGATCAGGCTGTCCTGGCGCGTGTCCCCGGTTTGGGTCGCGCCGGTCAACTCCTCGACCAGCTTGAAGATGAGGGCGCGTTCCTTATCGCTGAACACGCCACTTAGCCTCGAGTGCCTGTTTTCTTGAATGTCGGATCGTCGGCCGAAAGACCGTCGGTCGACTCCAAACGAACGCTTGAAGTCGTCGAATGTTTTTGACTGATGTTGCGCACGATCGACGCCATGGCTTCATCGCTAGAAGCGCCGCTCATCGCCGACGGCCCGCCCGCGCTCACGGGCGCCGAGGGGGCGCCGGCGGCGGACACGCCCGCCTTGGAAGCGCCTGAATCTTCGCGCACGTAACGGCGGATACCTTCGGTCACTTCGCGGATCTTGAAACTCAGGTGGCGCACTTTTTCGGCGATCTTGTACATTTGCTCGGCGCCCTTCTTGTTGTGAAGGGCGGTTTCGTCCATCTGGTCCATCGCCCGGGCCGTTTGTTCGACGCCGCCCTCTTGTTCAAGGGTGGCCTCACCGACCTGGTTGACCTTGTCCGAGATCACTCCGATCTGCTTGGCGATCTCGTTGAAGCGCTTCAATGCCTCGCCGCTCACGTCCTTGCCGTCGCGCACGCGCTCTTGCACGGCTTCGACGATCTGGCTGACGCGGCGTTGGCTGTCGACGAGCAGCTGATCGATTTCTTTCGAGGCGCTGCCGCTCATCTGGGCGAGTTTACCGACTTCTTCGGCGACGACCGCGAATCCGCGGCCGTATTGGCCGGCGCGCGCGGCTTCGATCGACGCGTTGAAAGACAAGAGCTGCGTTTTGAACACGATGTCGTTGATGATCTTGGTTTTCTCTTTGATGGACTTGATGATCTCTTCGAAGCTTTGCAGCTGCGAATTGGCTTGTTCGATCGCGATCATCGAGGATTCCATGCGATTCATGATCTGATTGCCGTCATGGGTCTTGTCGTTCACGGTCGCGGTCATGTTCTGGACTTCGCGCACGTGGTTGGCGGTTTGCGCGAGCATCGAACGGATCTGCGCGATCGACGCCACGGTCTGCTGGACGGCCGCCGACTGCTCCGACGACGCGCTCGACAGATTCTCGGAAGAAGCTTTGAGCGACTCCGACGTCTGGTCGTTCTGCTCGGTGAAGTTGTAAAGCATGGCCACGAACTCCGAAAGTTCGCGGTTCAGACGCTGAGTCATCAACCAGATGTAACCCGCCGGCACGACCAGCGCGAAGAGCGCCACGGGCGCGAGCATCAAGATCAGGGCGCGCAACACCCCGAACAAAGCGCTCTGATGATGAGCCGAAATCGACGACGACAGCGAATCGACCTGTTCACGCAAGCTGTTGAACTGGGCGTTCAGCGCTTGCTGTTTGGCGGCCGCGACTTCGGGCTTGCCTTCAGTGAAGAGCAACGTCATCTCGCCGCCCGTCACGATCGTCTCTTGATAAGCGACTTTGAGAGCGCCTATTTCTTTAGTCCACTCGCCGTAGGCCTTCTTGAGTTCGAGTTGATCGAGCGAGGATTCGAAGCCGACTTTGGCTTTGCGGAGCGACTCCAGGTTCTGAGTGTTGGCGACGCCCTTCGAGGCGCTCATCATTTCGTAACTCGTGGCCATCTGCTCGAGAGCCAGGCGCAGATCCAAGAAGAGCTTGCCGTTCGCCGTGAGTTCCCTGTTGCTCACTTGCGAGGAATTCTGCGCCTTCAGGATCGCGTACACCGAAATCGCGCTCACCGCCGCGACCGCGACGACGACAAGCACCAGCGCCTTCAAGATGCGACTTTGGATTGTGTCTTTGGCCTTGATCATCATTCGAGCCCCTTAACGTCGGACATAATATGACATTAAGTTTTCGGACTAACGAGTCGGTGGGTTAAGGCCGGATGAAGGTTTGAACGAAGGTCAGGACCTAAGCCTTGCCTTTGCCGAAATCGACCTCGACGAAGAACGAGCCCATCGGCGTGACCATGGGCATGATATTGAGCTGAGCCGGCGCCGAGCGCTTCACGCGATGGAATTCCCCCTTTTTCAAAAGCCGGGGAATCGCGGCGGGCAACCGGAACGACTCTTTGTCGTTCAGATTCGATTTCGCGTGGCCGTAAATGATGTTCAAAAGTTCAAGCGCCATCGACTCCATCAGGTCCTGGTCGATGGCGGTCTGGGACCCGAGCATGGCGCGCGCCAGTTTTTCGAGTACCGCCGCCGAGGAACACAGCCGGAACTCGGCTTGAAGGAAATCGTTGTTCACGGAAATCACCGTGATCATGTCGAACTGCTCGAGCGGAACTTCATCGGGGCGCGCCGAATAGTTTTCGTCGCATGAAACGGTCGAATTCAGGGCGACTTCGACCGCGGCGTAGGCTGCTTGCGCGAGGTAACGGAACAAAAGACGGCGTAAATCGTTTTCATTGAACTGTTTTTTTTGCTGCAGGTCCGCCGGAGTCTGGATGCGGTTGAAAATCTGCTCCAGGCCGAGCCGTTTGATCTCTTTCGAAATCGCCTCGGGCATGTTCACCGAAACCAAATTGACGTTCTTGGGCTTCAGCTTATCGGAGAAATTTTGAACGGCGGCGTAAAACGCGTCCGGAACCGCAAGGGCGTTCTTGAAATCGAGCACGTGCATCTCGACATCGAGACCCTGCCATTGTTTACACTTGTCGGGGAAAGCCGCGACCGCGCTGTCGGACAGTGACGCCGGAAGGATGATGTAATTCACTTCCTCCAAAACCTGACTGGAAACGTCGAATCCGGTGTTCAAACGCGCTCCTTCAAGCCGGGCTGATCTTCAAAACGGCGCAGATTTTTTGCTTCACGATCGCATCTGGGAACGGCTTGACGATGTAGTCGGTCACGCCGCTCATCAGCGATTTCAAGATCGCGCTTTTCTCGTTCTCGGAAGTGATGAAGATCACGGGGACCTGCGCGAGCTTGGGATTCTCGCGGATCTTGGTGACGAGTTCGATGCCCGTCATATTGGGCATGTTCCAATCGGAAAGAATCAGATCGACGGTCACGCCTTGAAGCATTTCAAGGGCCTGCACGCCGTCGGTGGCTTCGTAGACGGACTGGATGCCGAGATCTTTGCAAACCTGTTTGAGCTTCAAACGGATGGTTTTCATGTCGTCGACGATCAGTACGCTTTTGCCGTTGGCCATGTTGCTTCCCGAGGTTG
>DAISHW010000150.1:3995-6527 GCA_036822295.1 Bdellovibrionales bacterium
CAGTATGAAAGGGAAATTCACGGTTGTAAAACACGCGCCCCCGTTCCCGGCCCAAGGCCCAAGGTTGCGGGGTCGGAGTGGTCGCCGGCCAAAAGCGGGTGCTAAACTCAGGGGCATGGCGGAAGCGATAAATCAGGAATTGCTCGAGGCGTTTTTCGAAGATGCGCGAGACGTCCTCGAAGAATGGGAACGCGTCTCTCTGGAACTCAAACCGGGTCAGGACGTTAAAGCTTATGAACCCATCTTGCGTTGCGCGCACAATTTGAAAGGCAGCGCCGGCATGACCGGCCTGTCGGTGCTGCACGCCAAGATCCACCATATCGAAGACTATTTGGTCAAACTCCGGGATCTAGGTCGAGGCCCCGACGCCACGGTCGTCCGCGTGCTGCTGGACATCGAAAAAATGCTGCGCTCGTGGATGACGGGACTTAAAAAAGATCCGACCCACGTCGAGGACATCCGTACGATCGTCGAACAGCTCACCGCCCTTGTGGCGATGCGCGAAGGCGATGCGCCGCAAGCGGAAACGGAAGAGTCGCTCACGGCCGACCACCCCCAGGCGGAAAAGAAACCCACCAAGGTGACGCCAAAAACCACCACGGCCCGCAAAATGGCTCCGGAAAAGACGACCCGTGGCGACGAAACCCTGCGCGTCGCCGTGGCTAAACTGGATCATTTGATTCAACTTGTCGGCGAAATCTCGCTCCATCAGGCGATATTGGATCGCGCCAGCCACGAGAACAAGCTCAACGCCCCCGACATGCGAGCGATCATCGATTTGAAAACCAAACTCACGCAAGACCTGCAGGACGCGGCGCTGTCGCTGCGCATGATTCCCATTCACGGTTTGTTTCAGAAAGTCGAACGCGTGGTGCGTGAAACCGCCACTTTGTTGAACCGCCAAGTGAAAATCGACCGGCGCGGCGAAGAGGTCGCGCTCGATAAACTCGTCGTCGACGGAATGCTCGACCCGCTCATTCACATCGCGCGCAATGCGGTCGATCACGGTATCGAGGCTCCGGAAGATCGCATCTTGGCGGGCAAGAGCCCCCAAGGCAACATCCGCATTTCGGCCGAGAACACGGCCGCCGGCGTGACGGTTCAGTTCGAAGACGACGGCAAGGGCATCGACGGCGAGAAAGTGTTTAAAAAGGCCGTCGAAAAAGGTTTGCTCCCGGCGGAAGAAATTTTGAATTCCGACGGCAAACTGCAGCTGATTTTCTTGCCGGGCTTGTCGACCGCCGAAAAAGTCACCGAAGTGAGCGGGCGCGGCGTCGGCATGGACGTCGTCGGCGACACCGTGAAGCGCATGGGCGGACGCATCGAGATCTCAAGTCAAGTCGGCAAGGGCACGAAGCTCACGATCACCCTGCCCACCAATTTGTCGATTTTGGACGCGCTGATCGTGCGCGTGAACGGTTGTCAGTACGCCGTCCCCAATCAAGATCTGGCAGAGGTCGTGAACCTTCGCGATTTCGACATTCAAAACATCAACGGCTCGGAAGCCCAGGTGATTTACCTGCGCGGCAAAGTGGTGCCTGTCGAAGACATGTCGGCGTTTCTAGATCAAAAGCAAGAAGTCGTGAACGCCGATTCGTCCGCGGTCGCCAGTCCCGTCGCCGCGGCGACGGCGATCGTCAACGCCAAACGCCCGCGGCCGGCGATCATCGCGCAGTACCGCGATGAACCCCTGGCGCTCTCGGTCGATCGCGTGATCGGTCAGCAGCAGATCTTCGTGCGTCCGATCATCGGCCATCTTTCGACGATCAGTTTCTACGGCGGTTCGACGATTCTTTCCGACGGTGAACCGACGATCATTTTGAATTTGCCCGAAATGGCAAGGCGCTATTTCACCTCGCACTAAGGAGTAAGGCGTGAGCGAAGAAAACGCGAGCACAGGTCTTGAAAAATATCTGATTTACCAGCTCGGTGAAAACCATTTCGCGACGCCTTTGATCGAAGTGCGCGAAGTGATCGAATACCGGACCGCCAAGCCGATCCCGCACACGGCGCCGTTTTTCAAAGGCGTGATCAATATTCGCGGTGAAATCGTCGGCGTCATCGATCTTCGCGAGCGGCTGGCGATCGCCGGGACGGACAACCCGATGGCGCTCTTGGTTTTTGAAACTTCGTCAGGTCCATTGGCGGCCATCGTCGACATCGTCCATTCGGTGACCATCATTCCGGAAGCCAGCTTGGAGCGTCGTGCCGCGATTCACGGACAAGGCGCCGATCGCAATTATTTCGTCGGAGTCGGCAAGATCGATGATCGTCTGTTGACCGTCGTGAGTTTGCGTCAGGTTTTAAGCGACGACCAGCTCCAAGAACTCCCCCAGCCTTAACGTCTCAATCCGAGATATTCACGAAATCGTGAACATGTTCTTCCTCGCACGGGCGCGCACGGAGCATTTTTCGCCCTCGCATATATAGAGAATATAAAGAAAAACGACCCTTTCTCCGAAAGGTTAAGTGGCCATAGCGACTTGATGAATCGTCATTGAATGCTTGGCTTTTGCTGGCTTTCGTAACGAG
>DAISHW010000151.1:0-6526 GCA_036822295.1 Bdellovibrionales bacterium
GATGCGGCGGCTGGCGGCGAACGTCTCGAACAGGACGCCGACCACGAAGTAAACCAGGAAACCCGCGATCACGAAGGCAAAGTTGACGATACTCTGATTGTTCTTCTCGTTATCCATTCGCCGTTTCCATTCTCAGTTTCCGAACCAACAAACTGGCAGGGCAGGAGGGATTCGAACCCACAACCTAACGATTTGGAGTCGTTCGCTCTACCATTAGAGCTACTGCCCTATCCCACAAATCCCACTCAAAACTCGTGTCCTTAAAACGTGGAAAGGGACCCCCTGAAAAGAGGTCCCCATCTGCGTTTTAAACGCGCGCTCAGCGATTACTCGACAATCGCGGTCACGACGCCTGCGCCCACGGTACGGCCACCTTCGCGAACGGCGAAGCGCAGCTCTTTCTCCATGGCGATCGGCGAAATCAGCTCCACTTCCATCTCAACGCGGTCACCGGGCATCACCATTTCGGTGCCGGCTTTCAGCGTCGTCACGCCCGTCACGTCGGTCGTACGGAAGTAGAATTGCGGACGGTAACCGTTGAAGAACCGAGTGTGACGTCCGCCTTCTTCTTTCGTCAGGATGTACGCTGCGCACTTGAACTTCTTGTGCGGAGTGATCGAGCCCGTAGCCGCGATAACCTGACCGCGTTCCACGTCTTCTTTCTTGGTGCCACGGAGCAAGCAACCCGCGTTGTCGCCGGCGCGGCCTTCATCGAGAAGTTTACGGAACATTTCGATACCGGTGATCGTGGTTTTTTGCGTCGGGCGCAGACCCACGATTTCGATCTCTTGACCGACTTTCACGATACCGCGCTCGATACGACCGGTAACGACCGTTCCACGACCCGAGATCGAGAACACGTCCTCGACGGGCATCAGGAAGGGCTTATCGGTGGCACGTTGGGGTTCCGGAATGTACGTGTCGCAAGATTCCATCAGCTTCATGATGGCGCCTTCGCCGATGTCCGAAGTGTCGCCTTCAAGAGCTTTGAGGGCCGAACCTTTGGTGATCGGGATGGTGTCGCCGGGGAACTCGTACTTCGAAAGAAGTTCGCGAACTTCGAGCTCAACGAGCTCAAGGAGTTCTTTATCATCGACCATGTCGACTTTGTTCATGAACACGACGATCGCGGGCACACCCACCTGGCGGGCCAGCAAGATGTGTTCGCGCGTTTGCGGCATCGGACCGTCGGCCGCGGACACGACCAAGATCGCGCCGTCCATCTGAGCGGCACCCGTGATCATGTTCTTCACGTAATCGGCGTGGCCGGGGCAGTCGACGTGAGCGTAGTGGCGGTTTGCGGTTTCGTATTCCACGTGCGACGTGGAGATCGTGATACCGCGCTCTTTTTCTTCGGGAGCTTTATCGATTTGGTCGTAGGCCATCGCTTGCGCGCCGCCTTTTTTCGCCAGAACCGAAGTGATGGCTGCAGTCAGGGTCGTCTTACCATGATCCACGTGACCGATGGTGCCGATGTTGACGTGCGGCTTGTCCCGCTTAAATGTCTCTTTTGCCATTTTTTAAACTCCTCCATTCACTCGTTTAAAAAAAATTTCTGTTTACTAAACTAAATCCAATCACAAAACCTGGAGCCCATGGTGAGACTCGAACTCACGACCTCACCCTTACCAAGGGTGTGCTCTACCCCTGAGCCACATGGGCAACTCTCACACGTCAAAAAACTGGAGCGGGAGACGGGTCTCGAACCCGCAACCCTCAGCTTGGAAGGCTGATACTCTAGCCAATTGAGCTACTCCCGCTCACGCACTTCAATCGTTTGGTGGACAGGGTAGGATTCGAACCTACGTAGGCGTGAGCCAACGGATTTACAGTCCGTCCCCTTTAGCCACTCGGGCACCTGTCCAGCATCCAAGGCGAGTCGCTCAAGTGACTTGCCCTTATTTTTCTTCCGCGTCCTGAAGCACCCGAACTTAGCTCGTAAGTTTGGAGCTGGCTATGGGACTCGAACCCGCAACCTGCTGATTACAAATCAGCTGCTCTACCAATTGAGCTAAGCCAGCAGCTTCACAAAGCGAGGCTTTGAGATGACGTGCAAATCATTCTTCTACTGACGGCGGGCGTGGCAGTCAAAGTGTATTTCTAGGGAAATCTGAGAGGTTAGATCGTGCGTGGGGCGCTCAAAAAACCGGCAGATTCAACTCTGCCGCTGACGAAAAGTTTCGCCCAGCGCCATCGCCGCGGCGACCGAAACGTTGTAGCTCGCCGTCGCGTCGGTCTGCGGGATCGAGATGAAATCGTCGCACGCTCCGGCCACCGATTTGCGGATGCCCGAAGACTCGGATCCGAGCACCCAAACCACTTTCGTGGGGATGTCGAGCGAGTACAAGTTTTGGGTGCCGCCGGCGGCCAGGCCCAAAATCCAAAAACCCTTGTCTTTCAAGCGCTTGAGCCGCTCAGGCAGGGCGCTTTCGCGCACCACCGGAACGTGTTCGACGGCGCCTTGAGCGACCTTGGAAACCGCCGGCGAAAGAGGGGCCGAACGATGCTCGGGAGTGAGAACCGCTTGGGCTCCGAGAAGCCAGGCCGTTCTGAGTATGGCGCCCAGATTATGAGGGTCTTCGACCTCGTCGAGGGCGATCAAGGTCGCGGACTCAGCGGCTTCTAGATGCGGCCAGTCAACTTCGGGTTCATCTTCAGTGAAGGCCAGAATCCCTTGATGGCTGGACACGACGCGATCGAGCGCGGCGGGGTTTTGCAGGGTGACGCGGATACCTTCGCGCTGGGCTCGATCATGCAAATCTTTCAAATCTTGATGATCAAGATACTTGTCGCGCAACCAGATCTGATCGACGGAATCGGCGCGCACCTTGAGGAGCTCGGTGACGGCGTGGATACCCACGACGCAGCGGCCGCGCGGCATTTGCGGCGCTTGTGGACGCTGCGGCTGTGTGCGCCCGCGGCGCGGATCAGGCTTTCTGAATTTCTTCATAGTAGGTCTTCGCCGCCATGGCGGGATCGACGGCGTCGTAAATGGGTCGGCCCACGACCAAAGCGGACGCGCCTCTGGCGAGCGCCGCGCGCGGGTCTGCGACACGTTTTTGGTCTCCGCGATCTTCGTGGCTCAGGCGCACACCCGGCGTGACAAGATAGGCGCCGGGATGGGCTTTGCGCAGGGACTCGACCTCTTCAGGTGAGCAGACCAGGCCCGTGAGTCCGCAGTCGATCACGAGTTTGGCCAAGCTCTTGGCCTGATCGGGTATCGGCATTTGATTGACGACCGGCGCGAGCGTGTCTTGCCGGAAACTGGTGAGAATCGTCACCGCCAAAATGCGGAACGGTCGGACTTTGCAGAGCTCCTCTTCGAGTTCGGCGAGCAGCGAGAGCGCTTCTTTGCCCGCTTGCGCGTGAACGGTCGCAAAGCTCGCGCCGCACTCGAAGGCCGCGCGCACGGCGGATTCCATCGTCGAGGGGATATCGAAGAATTTACTGTCGACGAACATGTTGCCGTGGCGGGCGATCTCTTTGAGAAGAGTTTCGCCGTAGCGCAAGGACAATCGCGGGCCGACTTTAAAGCCACCGACGAAGGCGCGCGTTCCGCGGACGAGCTTCAGCGCGTCTTCGGCCGTGTCGACGTCGACCGCGACGAAAATCGGATTGGTCAATGCGGCTCGGGAGTTCAAACGCCTTGCTCCCGGTACCAAGCGTGGATTTTCTCGAAGACCGCGCCGGGCTGGACCTTATCGATTTTTTTGGTTTTGCGTTCGATGATCTCGACCTCGCCCGCCTGAAGGCCGCGACCGCCGATGTTCACCCGCATGGGCATGCCGAGCAAATCCGCGTCTTTGAATTTCACGCCGGGGCGCTCGGCGCGATCGTCCATCAGCACGTCGATGCCCTGGGCTTGCAGATCGTCGTAAAGCCGGTCGGCGACTTTGCGAACGTCAGGCTGATCGGGGTCGAGCAGCGCGATGTGCACCGCGAACGGCGCGATCGACACCGGCCAGACGATTCCGTCTTTGTCGTGATTCTGTTCGATAACGGCTTGCACCGTGCGCGAGATGCCGATGCCGTAGCACCCCATCTCGATCGGTTTTTGCGTCTGGTCTTGCGCGAGGTAATTGGCGCCCATTTTTTCGGAGTACTTGGTGCCGAGATAGAAAATATGTCCGACTTCGATGCCGCGATAAACCTTGAGGGTGCCTTTGCCATCGGGACTGACGTCGCCCTCTTTGGCCAGACGGAAATCGCCGACCGCCGTCGCCTTGAAGTCGCGATCGTGATTGACGTTGCGCAAGTGGAAGTCATCCTTGTTGGCGCCGACGATGTAGTTGCTCATGCCCTCGACGCCCTTATCCATAAGGATCGGGATGTTCAGACCCACGGGGCCACAGCTGCCCGGCGCGGCGCCGGTGAGTCTTTTGACTTCTTCATCGGTCAGGAGCGGCGGCGGATTGGCGAGGCCGAAATGGTTCTTCACCTTGACGGGATTCACCTCGTCGCTGCCACGCAAGAGCACGGCGACCGGCTTCAGCTCTTTCGGCTCATCGCTCGCCGAGAAGAACATGGTCTTTACGAGTCCGCGGGCCGGAATCCGCGTGGCTTTGGAAAGATCTTCGATCGAGCGCAGCTTGGGCGTGGCGAATTCCTCGCGCGGCAAAGGATCCGCCTTCACGCCCGCCGGCGGATTCGCGTCGATGGCCGGGCAAACTTCGCTGTTGGCGGCGAAATCGCTTTGGTCGCTCACCAGCAGTTGATCCTCGCCGCTGTCGGCCAAGATATGGAACTCTTGCGACTGATCGCCCCCGATGTTGCCGCTATCGGCTTGCACGACGCGGAAGTCGGCGCCGAGCCGCTTGAAAATCGCCGTATAAGCGTCAAACATGAGCTTATAGACCTTTTGCGCGCCGGCGTTGTCGGCGTCGAAACTGTACGCGTCTTTCATAATGAATTCGCGACCGCGCATAAGCCCGAAGCGCGGACGTATTTCGTCGCGGAACTTGGTCTGCACCTGATATAGATTGAACGGCAGATCGCGGTAGCTCTTCACGTCCCGGCGAACGAAGTCGGTGACGACCTCTTCATGGGTGGCGCCCAGGCAGAAATCATGGCCGTTGCGGTTCTTGAGTTTTTGCAAACCGTCGCCCATGCCCTTCCAACGGCCCGTCTCTTCCCAAAGCTCGCGCGGCTGCACCATCGGCATCAAAAGCTCCACGCAACCGCGCTTGTCGAGCTCTTGGCGCACGATGTTTTCGAACTTGCGCAAAGCCCGCAGCAGGAGCGGCCCGTAAGTGAAAATCCCCGGCGCGACCTTGCGGATAAAACCGCCGCGCACCATCAGGATGTGAGAGGGAATCTCGGCGTCGGCCGGAGCCTCTTTGAGCGTGAACAGATAGCCGGTGGACCATTTCATGATGCTTTATACCTCGATGCCGTAGGATTTGATTTTGCGGTGCAAGTAACTGCGCTCCAGACCGATGGTTTCCGCGGTCTTCGAAATGTTGCCGTTGTGCTCGCCGATTTTACGAACCAGGAATTCGCGCTCGAAATGAGCGCGGGCTTCGCGGAAAGTCAAGAACCCCTCGGACTGGATCATGTTGGGGGATTCGACCAGGCCCGCGAACTTCAAGTCTTGCACGTCGACTTCATCGCCCGGCGTGAGAATGTAAACGCGTTCGACGAAGTTGCGCAGCTCGCGCACGTTGCCGGGCCAAGAGTGCATTTGCATCAGTTCCATCGCGGATTCCGAGAAGACTTTGCGTTTGTAACCGTTGTTGCGCAGGAATTGGTCGCCGAAATAGTCGACCAGCAACGCGATGTCCTCGCGCCGCTGACGGAGCGGCGCCACCCGGAGCGGCACCACGTTCAGGCGGTAATAAAGGTCCTCGCGGAAGCGACCGGCTTTGATTTCGTCTTCCAGATTTTTGTTGGTGGCGGCGATGACGCGCACGTCGACTTCGACCGGCTCTTCGCCGCCGACGCGATAGAATTTGCGCTCTTGCAGGATGCGCAAGATTTTGGCCTGCGCCTCGAGGCTCATGTCGCCGATCTCATCAAGGAACAGCGTTCCGCCATTGGCGAAATCGAATTTGCCTTTTTTGCCGCGGTCGGCGCCGGTGAAAGCCCCCTTCTCGTAACCGAAGAGCTCGCTTTCGATCAGCTCTTTCGGGATGGCGGCGCAATTCACCTCGACGAGCGGGCGGCCGGCGCGATGCGAAAGATAGTGAATGTTCTGGGCGACGAGCTCTTTGCCCGTGCCGTTCTCACCCGTGATCAGGATCCAGGCGTTGGACGTAGCCACCCGTGCGATCATCTGCTTCAGGTTCACCATCAGCGGACTCTCCCCAACCAGCGCGATGTTGCGGCGCAAGCGATGCAAGAGCGCGTTCTTCTCGGCCTGCTCGCGTTTGAAGGTCAGTATGTTCGAGATCAGGATGGTGATTTTGTCCATCGAGAGCGGCTTTTCAACGAAATCCCAAGCGCCGTTCTTCACCGCGCGCACGGCCGTTTCGATCGTGCCGTGGCCCGACATGATGATGAATTGAGTTTCGGGGTAGCCGCCCTTCTT
>DAISHW010000152.1:0-6524 GCA_036822295.1 Bdellovibrionales bacterium
GACGCGCAAATCGCGCGTATGGCATTCAGGCCTGACTTCGGCCCAAAATCCGCGCGCCACGCCCGAAGGCGTGTTCGTCACCGACGCGCGCACCAACGCGCGCAACGTCTACCTGATCAAGAACGGCACGGCCAAACCGGTTTCCAACACCCTCACCGACATCGAAACGTTCGACTTCGACCCGGGCCGCCGCGAAATCGTGGTCAGCGAACTCTCGGCCGACGGACGCAGATTGAAGGCGCTGCCGTTCAAGGAGCAACGCCCTCCCGCGCTCGAACTGTCCAAACTCCCGCCCCCGCCCAAGGCGAAGACCGACAAGGTGAAGTTCCGCGAAGAGAATTACCTTCCGATCGCGTACATGCTGCCGCGCTATTGGATCCCGTTCGTCTATCAAGTCGAAGACGGCTTGATTTTTCAGGGTCTGACGTCGCACCAAGACCCCGCGGGACGAAATCATTATTCGCTTCTGGCCAGCTATGACACGGTGACCGAAATCCCTTCGTACGGGTTTTCGTACGTGAATTCGTCGCTGCCGACCGAGATCGGTTTAAGCTACGCGCGCTCGGTCAGCTACTTGGGCGCGAGCGGCCTGACGCTCGAAAACCAAAGCGCCGGTTTGGCGTTCGCCAATCGCTGGCCGTTCAATTCGCGTTACGCCTTGTGGTCGATCGGCGGAGTCTGGGATGAGACCGAAGGCATCGTTTCGACTTATAAACGCATGGGCCCGGAGTTCACATGGACCTATTCCAAACTCTCAAGCCCGACTGTCGATCGCTTGGGGGTGCATGCCGAGCTCTCGCATCGCGAGTATCTGCCCCAAGACGACTATTTAGATTACGGCCGATCGTACGCGTTCTTGGCCGCCCAGCTCGATCTGTGGCAGGGCCATAAGGCCATGCTACAAACCCGCGCGGCACTATCTCCGAACATGCCGTTCGGTCACGTGATCGATCTGGGCGAGCGCACGGTAGGCGGGAATTATTTGATCAATCTGGCTAACTCGCAGTTTCTGCTACGCGGCTACCCGTCGGGCACCTTTGTGGGCCGCAAAGCCGTCAGCGGGAATTTCGAGTACGCGCTGCCGGCGCTCGATTTGGATCGCGGTTTAGGGTCATTTCCCTTGTTTTTCCGCAGCCTTGAGTTGGCCTTCTTTGTCGATACGATGGCCGTGGATGGCGCGGGCTATCGCCCTGATTTCAACGTCTACACCCGTTCCCGACTTAGGGAATTTTACACGGGCACCGGCGCCGAGCTGCGGTTGGCGACCACGACCGCCTATCATCTGCCGCTGTCTTTGACCTTAGGGGCCTATTACGGTTTGAATGACCGTTTCGGTGGGGGCTTCACGCCGTTCTTAGGCATCGGCTTTGGAGGGTTATCGGCCCTCGAAAACAAAACGCCTTGATGTTCTAGAACGCCCTTGTTATGACTTCGGATTCTTTAAAGTATTCAGAGGTTATACGCTATATGTCTAGAGTCAGAATCGGCAAGGTTGCGCGTTACAAAATTCAACGTCGTCTGGGCACGGAACTTCCGGGCCTTGGTAAACCCGGCGCTCTTGAGCGTCGCCCGTATCCCCCCGGCGAAAACGGCAACAAACGCCGCAAGTATTCCGACTACGCTCTTCGCCTCGAAGAAAAACAAAAAATCCGCGTGCACTACGGACTGCGCGAAGAGCAGCTCCGCCGCTTCATCCGCAACTCGAAGACCGGTTCGGCCACCAATTGGGTGAACAAGCTGATGGGTCTGCTCGAGACTCGTTTGGACAACTTGGTTTTCCGTTTGGGTTTCGCGCCCAGCATCCGCGCCGCGCGCCAACTTTGCAGCCACGGCCACATTCTGGTGAACGGCAAACAAGTGACGGTCGGTTCTTACGTCGTTCCGCAAGGCGCGAAGATTTCGGTGCGCGAAAAGGCGCGTGAAAATCAAATCGTGCTGCGCGCGCAGAACGCTCCTCGCTTGGAACTGCCCGATTATCTGCGCAAAGAGACCGAAGGTGGCGGCGAGGTCGGCATTCTTCACTCGGTGCCGGGCACGGAACATGTTCCGTTCCAATTCGACGCCGGTCTGTTCACCGAATACTACGCCGCCCGTAAGGCTTAGCTTTTAATTGATTTATACTTTGGATCTTGGGACGCCGCGGAGGACCTCTGTGGCGTTTCTTTTTTGGGGCCCGCACCGCGCTTTTAAACAGATTTTGTAGTGCTGCAGAGCTTCGCCGCCGGCGGCGAAGCTCTGCGTCGCGGAACTAAACTACCGGCTCTCTAAGACTTCGATGCGCACCGGATTGGACTTGATCGCATCGCTAATGATGAGCTGGGCGACCTTCGAATACACCGCGAAGAAGTCGTCATTGAATTTCGACACTTCGAAATCCACGCCGGTGGCGTCAAACGCGGTGGTGAAGGTGATGCTCTTGGCATCGTCCGTCACGTGCGTGAGCACGGCACGCTTGGTGCCGCCGAAGGCGATTTCACGCGACTTAGGCGTCACCAGGCTTTGCAGTTTGGTGATGCGGGCTTTCGATGGAATCGGCAACGTGCACGAGAAGGTCAGCGTCTTCGCGCGGCGGACCAGGTTCGAGCCGCATTGATCGAACTCTTGTTTGGTGAACGTGAGGGTTTTGGACTTCAGATCCAGAGCTTCGAGCAGATTGTTGTCGGCTTCTTGGTAAAAGGCTCTGGGCTTGAGCATTTGGCTCTTGATCGGCATCGCGGACGCAAGGCTTGGAAACGCGATGGCCAAGGTGATCATTAGTTTTTGTAAGCCCATGAAACGTCCCTCTTTTTTGTCGTTCCGGTGCCGGTTTTGGGCACTGAAAACCCCAGAAAACCGACATTTAAAGCCGATTTCCTCGGTATCTAGGAATACTGAGCAATCCAGAGACCAAAAAAAAGGTTCGCGGTATTTTCTTGGATAACCGGTGCGTCAATCGCTCACATGCCAGATCTGGTGTGTTTCCACCGCGGTGATGCTCCGTTTGACGCTACGGAGTCGCGGAACCGAGAAGGCCGTCGCGAAACTTAGGGTCGGCATTGGGGCCCAGGAACATGGCAAGGACGGCTTTGCGGAAGTCCTCGCCGATGATTTGCGCGTTTTTGCTCTTCTTGGCTTTCACGTCGATGTGGGTGCCGTCCTTTTCAAACGTCAAGCGGATGCGATCGCTCGGGCGCATGTCGACGAGCGCCTCTTGCAAAGCTTTGAGTTGGAATTCGTTGTTCGCGCAGGCGTCGCCAGTGCAGGCCTTTTCGAATTCGGCCTTCCAGGTCTCTTGCAAAGTTTCGCGGTCCATCGCGTTCATAAAAACCAGATCGAGCACCTTGAGCTGCGGGCTTGCGATCAACGCCGCGGGATCGTTGTTCGGCACCACCGTGTAGAGCGCGCCGGCATAAACTTTATTTATTTTTCCGAGTTTCGCTTTGAGCGCGGTGCCGTTGATGACGAGTCGGGTGGCGCCGACCGTGAGTGAATCCGGAACGGTCACGTGTTCGATCTTCGCCGCCAACGAGTGAACGGTCCAAACACAGAGCGACAATAAAATTACGATACGCATGGATCCCCCGACTTAAGAACCTAAGCACCGGGCTTGCATGAGCAAACCGTGAGAAAACTATAACCACATTCGGTCCTCAAGGAAATCCAAAGATGAAAAGCACCAAGCTCGAAGAAGACGACACTCAATCCGCGCGCCATCAATCCTTCGTCCGGGTGCAAAACACCTGTCCCCTTTGTAATTCACAGCTCACGATCAAAGTGGAAAGCTATCTCGAGAACTTCACCTTGCGTGAAGAGGCGACTTGCCCCCAATGTCAGGTCCTAGCGCGCGTCAAAGATCACAAGATGCATTGAATCCGCCAAAAAATTGGCGAATTCAATGCCAAAAAATAACCGCTTAAGAAATTGAACCGCTCCAGATCTGCCGGGCCGATTGAACGTCGGCCTGAGCCTTCGGCGTCCAAATTCCCAGGAAATCTTTCGCATACATGTCCAGCCAAGGCGCGAGTTTCGGCTCGGATTCGCTCCAAGCAAGTAACAACGCGAACGAGTAAAGCCTTCCAAGGTAGAACGCGAGTTCGCGGCTCGAAGCCTGTTGCAGCTCGGGCGAGAGATTCGCGAACGCCTTCATGTTCGCGCCAAGCTCCCGCACCGCTTTCAAGGCCAGTTCACGATGGCCCGTCAAATCCGCGCGTTTCACGCTCTGCAGACGGCGAAGGATGTCGACCTCCAGCGAATTCAGCGCGCCGCTTTTCTGCAGCACGCGCAAAAGGTCCAGGCTGAGCACGTTCGTCGCCCCCTCCCAAATCGGAAAGACCTGGCTGTCGCGCAGGTGCACGGGCACGCCCGAATCCTCGATGTAACCGACCCCGCCGAAACCTTCGACCACTTCGCTCGCCGTTTGGATCGCCGCGCGGCCGGTGAACAGCTTGCACACCGGGGTCATCAAACGCAGGATATCCGTGTCTTCCGCCGTCGCGGTTTTACACTCCTCTTTACCGAGCAGGTGCACGAGTTCCATCGTGAGCAGGAATCCCGCCATCATTTTCAATTCATCGTGCGCGAACGTCGTGAAGTGCAGCGGTTGTCCCGTCAAGGGCGCGCCGAAGACCTGTCTGCGGCCGGAATAATCGCGCATCTGCTCGAGAGCGCGGGTCATCTGACCGACGGAGCAGACGGAGTTGTAAAGCCTGGTCACGTTCAGCATCGTGGCCACGGTCTTCACGCCGTGGTCCTTTTCGCCGATCGGATAAGCGAGCGCGCCGTCGAGTTCGAGTTCGGCGGTCGGCAAAGCCCAGGTGCCGAGCTTGTCCTTCAGGCGCAGGACGCGAATGTGATTCAATTCGTCCGGACCGCCCAGATACATCGGTACGAAGTAAAGCGTCAGACCGCGCGATCCGTCCGGCGAACCCGGTTGGCGCGCGAGCGCCAGCGACATATGCGAAGTCGTGGCCGAGGAAAACCATTTCGTGCCGTAGAGTCTGGCTTGATCGCCGTCGAAGCGCACCTGGGTCGAAAAGCCGCTCACGTCGCTGCCGCCCGACTTCTCGGTCATCCATTGGCCCGAGGTCCAGAACTGTTTAGGATCGTTCGAAGTCAGATGCCGGAAAGCCTCGCGATGCCGATCCGTAGTGCCATAAGTCTCGAGCACTTTGGCGGCACCGTCGGCCATGGCCAGGGGACAAGTGAAAAACGCGCTCGAAGGATGAAAGAGATAAAGTTTCAAGAATTGATGCACGCGCGAGAATTCGCCGTGCGCGCGCTTGTACCCGATGTGGATCATGCCCTCGCGAGCCGAGATGTCTTGCAGATCCGTCCACGCGCGCGACACCCGGATCTTATCGAGGCGGCGGCCCCAAGTGTCGAAACTCACGAGTACGGGCTTCTCGCGCTCCGCCGTTTTGGCGAGTTCCATGTAATCGGTGGCGCAGCGCTCGCCCAATTTTTCCAAATCGGCCGACACTTCCGTTTGCATGTCTTTGGGAAGTTTGAAACGCAAGTAAGACTTGAGCCAGCGATGGCTGTGAAACGTGTTGGTGAGCTTGGGACCTTCCTGAAAAAATTCGTTCATGGGATCTCCTTCCAAGTGTGTAGGGAATTGCGTAAGAGTCCTTCATTCATATAGTGAACAGTTGCCTTCAAATTGAGCAAACCCTCTTGAATCTCAGGCCGCTCCGCAGCGGTCGATTGAAGCCGATAGGTTCCGACATGGGTTTCCGCGCGTACCTGCGCGTTATCGCGGCGATAGTCCAGCATGATTTTCGGGTCCAGGTACCAATAGCCCGCGCTTGTGTAATTGTACGCGTACCCCGGCTTGTCGCTGAAGACGCTTTGCCCCACCAGCAAGCGGTCCGCAAGCGTGACCCCGAGCAGGTCCAAGATCGTGGGCATGATGTCCACGTGTTGAGTGATTCGATCTTTGGCCGGCAGCGGCGCTTGTCCGGGTTTCAATCCCG
Source organism: Bdellovibrionales bacterium (assembly GCA_036822295.1). Lineage (GTDB taxonomy): Bacteria > Bdellovibrionota > Bdellovibrionia > Bdellovibrionales > UBA1609 > JALHOQ01. The sequence continues at coordinate 5,952 of DAISHW010000152.1, forward strand.
GCACGTAGATGAACAGCGGCACCCGCCAGGCTCCGATCAAATCGGCGTATTTTTTCCGATCCGATTTCTGCGTGTGATCGGCGGTGATGACGAAGATCGTATCGTTGAACCACGGCCGGCTTTCCGCCGTCTTGAAAAACTCCTTAAGCGCCAAGTCGGTGTAGCCGATGCTCTCATGAATTTCGAGCGTGCCTTTGGGGAATTTCCCACGATGCTGCTCAGGGATGTAGTACGGATGATGCGAGCTCAGCGTGAACACGCTGAGCAGCGCGGGCTTCGGCGCCCGGTCCAGGGTTTTCACCGCGTATTGCAGCATCGGCTCGTCGAGCACGCCCCAGTACTGGTCGAGATCCGCGGGATTGTCCTTCGGATACTCGTCCAAACCGACGAAACTCTCAAAGCCGGCGATTTTCGAGAACGTGTCGAAATGCATCGACCCGTTGTGCGCGCCGTGCAGGAAATAAGTGCTATAGCCCATTTGCCCGAGTATTTTGGGCAGGCAATCGAGCCGGTTGTTGCTGAAGTCCGAAGTGATGATCGGCTCCGCCATCAGCGCCGGCAAACCGCAGAGCA
>DAISHW010000153.1:0-6497 GCA_036822295.1 Bdellovibrionales bacterium
TTCGATTCGGGCAAAGCGGCGTACAAATCGCGGATCATCGGGAACAAGCCGACGTACGTCGCAGGCACCGAGCGCGGCGTGCGGCCGATGGGGCGTTGATTGATCTCGATGATCTTGTCGATGTTTTCAAGGCCCGAAATCTTCTTGTACGGGGCCGGCTCGAGCGACGAACCGTTGAAGTCGCGCGCGAGAATCCGGTAGAGCGTGTCGTTGATCAGCGTCGATTTGCCCGACCCCGAAACGCCCGTGACCGCGGTCAAAGTTCCGAGCGGAATCTCGAGCGTCACGTCTTTCAGATTGTTGCCGCTTGCGCCTTCGAGCTTGATCGACTGGCCCGTGCCGGAACGCCGCTCTTTGGGCAGCGCGATTTTCTTCGCGCCCGACAAATACTGACCGGTGAGCGATCCCGGATCGTGAACCAGCGTTTGCGGATGACCGATGGCCATCACCTGCCCGCCCAAGCGCCCGGCGCGCGGCCCCATGTCGATCAAATGATCGGCCAGCCGGATCGTCTCTTCGTCGTGCTCGACCATCAGCACGGTGTTGCCGCGATCGCGGATCTCTTGGATCATTTCGAGCAAGCGATGATGATCGCGGGGATGCAATCCGATGCTGGGTTCATCGAGCACGTACAATACGCCCACCAGGCCGCTGCCCACCTGCGTGGCCAGGCGGATCCGCTGCGCTTCGCCGCCCGACAAAGTGCGGGTCGGCCGTGAAAGGCTCAAATATCCCGCGCCCACGCGATTCAAATAGGTCACGCGCGACTGGATCTGCTGAAGGATTTTTTCGCCGATCATCTGTTGCTTCGACGTGAGCGGCATCTTTTCGATGACCTCGCGCAATTCCGAGGTCGCCAGATTCGAAAGCTCGACGATGTTTTTCTTGTCGAGCAAAACGTGGCGCGCGTTTTCGTTCAATCGCGAGCCTTGGCAGTCGGGACAAACTTGCAGTTTGTACTCGTCGACTCCGCCGTCGTCTTCGTCATCGGAATCATCGGCCGCGCCCGTCACCTTCCTGTTCTTAAAATAGTATTTCGTGGTTTTGACCGCGCGTTTTTCGCCCGGCGCGCCCTCAAAAGACTCTTGCTCGACCTCTTCGAAATCGAGCGAGCCCAAGCCGTTGCAGGTCTGACACGCGCCGCGCGGATTGTTGAACGAGAACAGACGCGGCTCCAGGTCCGGAACCGTATGGCCGCACACCGGGCAACTGCGGTGAATCGAGTAGGTCTCGATCGCGCCGGTGTCGACGCGCTCGATGCGCACCAATCCTTGCGCGAGCCCCAGGCTCAGGTTCAAGCTCTCTTTCAAACGACCCGTGAATTTCGCGTCGACGACCAGGCGATCGATCAACAGATCGATGTCATGGGATTTGTGCTTGGCGAGTTTCTTGGCGCTCTCGAGTTCCACCCACTCCCCGTCGACCCGCGCGCGCGTAAACCCGCGCTTGGCCCATTTTTGAAACTCCGCCAGGAACTCGCCTTTCTTGCCGCGCGCGACCGGCGCGAGCAACAAGAACTTGGTTCCCGGCTTCATCTTCATCACGGTGTCGACGATCTCTTGCGGAGTCTGACCCTGGAGCGGATTGCCGTGCGCGGGACAGTGGGGCACGCCCACGCGCGCGTACAGCAAGCGCAGGTAATCGTAAATCTCAGTGACCGTGCCCACGGTCGAACGCGGGTTGGTCGAGATCGACTTTTGATCGATCGCGATCGCCGGCGACAAACCGTCGATCGAATCGACCTCGGGCTTTTTCAATTGATCCAAAAATTGGCGCGCGTACGTGGACAAAGACTCGATGAAGCGGCGCTGCCCCTCGGCGAAAATCGTGTCGAACGCCAAAGACGATTTACCCGATCCGGACAAACCCGTGATCACCGTGATGCGGTCGCGCGGCACGAACACGTCTATGTTTTTCAAATTGTGTTCGCGCGCGCCCTTGACGGTGATGCCCTCAAGCGGACTCTTGACGGCGGACTCCTGCGGGGCCGCTCGTTTCGAGGACGCTTTCGATTTCGTATCGGTTGTCGTTTGGGCCAATATCTACTCCGTCTGACAGCGGGGACATATGCCGTAGAGTTCAAGCACATGGTGAGTCAGCCGGAAATTATGCTCTTTGGCGACGAGTTCTTGCAAGGTTTCAATCTGTTGAGATTCAAACTCGACGATCTGCCCGCACTGCACGCAGGTCAAATGGTCGTGGTGTCGGCGCGGCGTCAGCTCGTAACGCGCAGGCAGGCCGCCCATGCGCACTTCGGTGACGAGCTTTTGCTCCGCCATTTTACGCAAGAAACGATAAACGGTGGCAAAGCCGATCTCGGGATACTTCACGTTCACCGCTTCATACACCTCTTGCGCGGTGACGTGCGCACGTCCGGCGCTGAGCGATTCCAAAATCGCCATGCGCTGTTGGGTCACTTTCAGACCCATTTGACGGATCATGCGCTTGAACGTGCCGGGATCGACCGGTTCGCGACGGATGAGTTTTTCGGGTTCCAGCGGAAGACGGCCTTTAGCTAACGAGGGTACAATCATTTCCATGGGGACCAGATCTATTTTAATTGAAAACGATTGTCAATTCAGCCGAGCGAATTAAACGCCGAGTTCGGCCAGCTTTTGCGGACTTAAAGGCCCGGGGTACAAAGCCTGAAGCCATTCCGGCACTTGCGAGGATTTCGGCGCCTCGGCCAGAGCCGCGCCCCACCCCAGGCGTTTCGCCACGGTCTCGTAAAGCCGTCGTAAGGCTTGGTCATCGGTCAAAGACGATTCGAGCAAGGTGATCAACTCTTCGACCCGCTCGCGCGAGACTTTGAGCACTTGTCCTTGACGAACGCTGTCGCGGGCCACGGCCAGAGCCTCGAGTCCTAAGAATAACGACCAGGCGCAGAACCTGCGAAACTCGAGTTGCTTCGCGGGCAAACTCTGCAAGAAGCTCAGCGCCCCTTCGGCGTTGTGGCGCGCGCTCGACTCCACCAGTTCGCGTGACGGCACCAAACGGCGGCCGGCCTTTTCGTCGCCGACTTGGTCCTTCAAGAGATTCACTTTTTGCAAAAACAATCCGAAGTGATGCGCGCGCACCAAAGTCGTTTCATCTATTTTGAAATCGCCATCCACCAGGCGCAGAAGCTTCGCGAGCAATTCGCCCACGACTCCGGCGACGAAAAAACAATACTGATTCACTTCGTGAATCGAAGTCAGCTCCAGCGCGCCACCCGGGTGGCGGCGGGCGAAGTGCTGCATGCCCCGCGACATCGTGCCGATCAACTCGCGCAAAATCAGGCTGACTTGCGCCGGCGCCAGCGCCAGATCTTCGAAGATCGCCGGAGCGTCGCCGATCAGGGCCATTTCACCCTCTGCCACCTCGGCCGGCAGGGCCGCGAGCAATTCGAACGCGCGCTCAGGTTCGACATCGCCCGAAAGCAAGTGGTCGAAAAGCGTGAACGCTTCGAATTGCTTTTGGGAACCGGACCAAGGCGCGTCTTCGATCGTGTCCAAGATGCGACAGAGCAGGTAGCTCATCGCGACCCACGCGCGCAAAGGCTCCGGCAACTGCCGGATGCAGAAGGCGAAACTTCGGCTCACGCGGTCCAAATGGGATTGGTAAAACTCGCTCGGACGCTCCATCACCTTTAATTTGAAGGAGGGCCGAACCCAGGTCAATCAATTCCCGAGTATGCCTTTCAGCGAATCTTTCAGTTTCTTCTCGAGCTTTTCTTTTCCGTCAGATTTGATCTTGTCGATGAGTTTTCGCTTCTCACACTCCAGGGCTCGGCCGGCGATTTTACCCACCATGTCGCTGATCAAACTCATGCCGGGATTCATCATGTCGCCTTTGATCGCGAGCGGCACGACCAGACGGCCTTTCGCGTCGGCATTGGCCTCGAACACGCAGCCCTTCATTTGCGCATCGACCAAATAAAGCGTTCCGACCAAATCGGCGTGCATGTCCTCTAAACGAAGATTGCCTTTCATGTCGATTTCGCTGCCGTTGGTGTCCAGGCCGCGAATCGACGGCAGATTCAACACGCCCGCGCCAAGATCGAAGTCGGCGTTCATCTCTCCGCGCAGCGGATCGGTTTTGACCGGATTGAGTTTCACGGCCGGAATTTTGGCGATATACGCGTTGATCATCTCGCCGAACTTCACCGTGTTCAGGGTCACCGGTTTGGCTTGCGCGCGCCCCTTGGTTTTGAGCGTTTTCAAAAAGTCCGGCTCCGACGGCAGGCGCGTCGTGAACGTCGCCGTCCCCATGGTTTTTCCCCGCGCCATCTCTTTATAAACCGGCTTGGCGAAAGCCATGGCCTTTTCAATATCGATGTCCACCCAGTTCGCCGCGCCTTGAATCACCGGCTTCGGATCGACCAACGGCACGACCATTTGATTGAGTTCGACCTTGCCGTCAAAAATCTTGGCGATCTCGACTTTTCCCGCGAAACGCGTGGTCGCGATCCGGCCATCGACCGCGATGCCGTCGACAACCAGATCCGGCGGCTTCCTCAATTGTTTGATCGCGGCCGACACCGCCACGTTCAGGCGCGAAAGCAAAGCGCCCTTCGGCAAAAACCCCGTCTCGACGGCCGGCGGGCCCGCGGCGGCTCCCGGTTGCGGCCTAGGAGCGCTGACCTCGTCCGGCAGAACGTATTCCGGAAGAACGACATTGGCGTGACCCGTGGTCGTCAAAGGCCAATCCGACCAAGGTTTCGAAGTGTCGATCCGACCGTTCAACCGCAGGCGCGCGTTGAACAGTCCTTTGGGAATCGATTCGCGCTGCGCCGGCATGGCCACGCGCAACTCGCTCAACGAAACGTTTTTCGCTTCGACCACCAGATCGAGTTTGGGATTCAGCGGTTCTTCGACTTGGCCCTGCGCGGTCACGGTCCCAAAGAACGTTTCGACGTCGAGCCGGTCGAAGATCACTTTCGCACCGGCGTTGCGGGCTTTGAAAACCGCGTCGAGTTTGCGGCCGGCCTCTTTGCGCAGCGGCCCGACGACCATCGCGGGCCCGCTGAATCCCAGAAGCCCTTGGCCGTCGGCCGCGGTCACCATCTGATTGCGCCACTCGCCTTTGCCTTGAATGTCGGCGGTGATCGGACCGCGGGCCTGCAAAACGCCCGGTTTGTCGTAATCGATCGTCGCCGCGAAGCCTTTCAAACGCAGATCGCTCAACTGGATATGGGCTTTCACCGGATCCGCCAACTCCCCTTGGATCGTCCCCGTCAGCGCGAGCCGGCCTTTCACCGGCGAGGCCCGCAAAGGGGGAAACACGTTTTCGGCGCCCGCCAAGTCCGCGGGCTCGACCGCGAACGCCAGATTCGCGTTCCACGGCGTCGCCGTTTCGGTCGTGCCTGAAACTTTCGCTTTAAAATTCCACAGCTCGACGCCCAAGGCTTCGAGGAAGAGTTTCTCGGCGTCGCCCCGCCCGGCGACATGGGCCTTAAGCGGCACGCCGGCGGCTTTTGCCAGCATGTCTTTATACGCGACGCGGGCGGCGCTCAAATCCGCGTCGACGGTCATGCGTTCAACCAGCGGACGACTGTCGATGTAGCCGAACTGCACGCTGGCGTCGACGGCGACAGGCCCCTCGACCGTTAGCCCCTCTTGGTTGACCATGGCCACGCCTTTGAATTTTTCGGCGATCACGGTTCCTTGGATTTGCCAGGGCGACGCCGCGGAGTCCTTGATCACTTCGGTCTTCACGCGCACCGCGCCCCGGAGCTCCTTGATCGGCACTTGGGCGGGAGGGGGCGGAAGCTTCGCCAAATCGTCCGCCGCGAGCGCCAAGAGCCAGCGATGGCGCGAATCCTTCAGCAGGCTCGTGCCTTGAAGCGACGCTTTAAGTCCCGCGACCGTGACGTCCAAGTCCTTGGCTTTGACGCTTTCACGACTCAAGGTCAGGCTGTTTGAGTCGATCGTGACCGGGAGTTCGATCGGGAACAGATTCGCTTTGATTCCGGCCTTCAAATGCAACTTCGCGACGGCCGCCGTCAACAGCCGGGCCTGTTCAAAGCGCAGCTCAAGACCGCGAATCCCGCCTTGAGGCGTGAGGATTTCACCGTCCGCAACCGCCAAACGCAGACCAAGTGGCGGAGCCGCGGCCGGGCGCGATCCGGGAACCGAACCCGCTCGCGCCGGCGCGCTCGCCGTCGCCGCGGCGTCAAGCTTGACCGTGACCTTCGGTTTGAAAATCCGCACGTTCAGAAAGTAAGGTGCGGTGAATTTAAGCACTTCCACATCGAGTCGCTGCCAGGTGACGATGGCTAGACCGTGGTCGATGAGCGTTGTCCCGACCGTGAACGTGAGCGGCCAACGCGGCTCCAGGTACACGCGCCCGAGTTCGACGTGCGCGCCGCTGGACGCGCGCATTTCCGCCTCGATACGCGCTTGAAAAGTGCCCGCGTTGAATGCCAGAACGGCACCGACAACGAGCGCAAGCATCACGCCTGAAACTATGAGCACGACCCTCATGATGTGGAAGTATACCCGAGTCGCCGCGCGCGC
>DAISHW010000154.1:0-6455 GCA_036822295.1 Bdellovibrionales bacterium
TCCTTCGCGACGCGAGTGACCTCGGCCGCGAAGGACGACAGCTGATCCACCATCGTATTGATCGTGTTTTTAAGCTCCAAGATCTCGCCGCGCGCATCCACCGTGATCTTCTGCGACAAGTCGCCTTTGGCGACGGCCGTGGTCACCTTACCGATGTTACGCACCTGATCCGTCAAGTTGCCGGCCAAGACGTTCACGTTGTCGGTCAGGTCTTTCCAGACCCCGCTCACGCCCTTCACGTTCGCCTGGCCGCCCAGCTTACCTTCGGTACCGACCTCTTTCGCCACGCGAGTCACCTCGCTCGCAAAAGAGTTCAGCTGATCCACCATCGCGTTCACGGTCGTACCGATACGCAGGAATTCACCCTTCACCGGCCGCGCGTCCACTTCCAGATACATCTTCTGCGACAAATCGCCTTTGGCGACCGAGGTGATTACCCGCGCGACCTCGGAGGTCGGATGCACCAGATCCGCGATCATCAAGTTCACCGAGTCGACGCTGATCGCCCAAGAACCCTTCACCGACCCCATGTTCACCCGCTCGGTCATGCGGCCTTCCAAGCCGATGATGTTGCGAACGCGGGCGAACTCGGTCGCCATGTTCTCGTTGAGTTCGATGATGTCGTTCAAAACCTCGCCGATCTCGGAAACGATCCCCTCGTCGGTCAAATTCATGCGCACCGAAAAGTCGCCGGTACGAACCGCTTTGACGATTTGATGCAGTTCGCGCAGCTGCTGACGCAGTCTTTGGTTGTCCGACAAAGCGCCCCGCTCGGCCATCCCGTCATTCATCATCGGTGGGGGCGGCGGCATTTTCTTACCTTCGGATTTCGCGCGGTGGTTCTTCTTGACGACTACGGCATTGGCCATACTCTTCTCCCTGGAAGCGACAGCAATTTTATTTCTATCTGTGCTTCACTTCATCGCCGAAGGCCGAAATAGTTAAGGCCTGATTTGCGCCGGACAGAGAAGCAACGCGATCTCAAGCGTTGTCACGAAGTTTGCTTTCTGCCGTTTTTGGTACGCCATTTTAGAGCTTGAGCGGAAAAATCGAGGCGACTTGCCCCGCCAGACCTAGGTAGAGTTGGGGTCAACGTCCGTCGGTGGAACGCGCCCGTCTTAGATCTAAATTTTGATGCGCGCCGCATCTTTAAGCAGCGACTTGCAATACATTAAGACGGATCAATCACATCTATGTAGTCGCAATTGGCGGGCATGGCATCATCCAGTGTCCTTGCCGAAGTGTCGCTCGCCGAGATGGTCTTGATAAGGGAACCCTTGCGGTCGAAACATTTCAGCGTGTAAAGACTCGCGATTTTTTTGACGACGCTTTTTTGTAAAACTTGAAAATCGCCCTTCACCAGTTCGGGATTGCAAGCGGCGATGCGCTTGCGGAAATCGGCGAATTGAAACATGCGCGACTTTCTTTGTTTAGCCCATCGCGGAATATCTTTATTGAGCCGATCCGAACATTCCTGAAACGATCGATAGTTCGGATTGAGCGCCAATCCCGACCGGGAATTCGAAGCGCCGTTTTCGACGAGCTCGGCCGCCGCCGGCATCGTCATCAGGCCGAAAAGAAGTGTCGCGATTTGAGACAGTCTGAACAACTGCATTGGTTTCCCCTTACCCCTTTAAGCGAAGCAATCCCAAGGCAAACCCAAATCGCATTAAATCGATCCTAAACACCTAAGCACTGTCCACCTGATCGAAGTTTAGACGGCATCCCCTTTGCTCTTATCTGAGCACCGAACTCAACGAAGGACGCTTCTATGGTACGCAGACTGCTGGTTTCGCTTATATCCGCTTCCGTCGCCGTGCCCGCTTGGGCGCAAGTGCCGCAATCCGGCCCCAGGAACAATATTGAGTTCCTGGCGGCGCTTATGGAATTCCGCGCGATGAGCGCCGGGGATCAAGCCGAATTCATCGAATTTCAGCGCGCCGAGCTCGGTCGCTTGAAGCGTCAGCTCGACGAGGCCCGCACCGCCCTTGTCACCGCCAAAGAAGAGGCCCGGGCCCAGCGCCACACCAACGCGATCGTGGCGATCCCAGCGAGTGTCGCGGCCCTGGGAGGGCTCATGACCGTCGGATACGCGATCGAACATGCGCGCGGCGCCCGTCCCGGAGTAAGGCTCTCGAGAAGCGCGCAAAAGGCATTTGCGGGTGTCGGAGCCATGCTGGCCATCGGCGCCGTTTGGGAATTCAGCGAATACAAATACAAGCTGAACGTCGCCATCGACAAAATCGATGAGCTCGATCAGCGCATGCGCGAGTTGGGCGGCCGCATTGAAATTTCCCTTGATCTGATCGACGTGCTGGAAGGACGGCCGCTGCAATGATTCGTTTAGCCCTGGCATGCATGATTTTGACATGGGCCGCGGCTTCGTCCGCGAGCGAGCTGCGCGATTTGACCGTTGAGGTCTGCCGTGAAATGGCGAAGCTTCCGACCGAAGAACTCGTCGCCAAGCTCCGCAAGCGCGAAAGCCCTTCGGGGGCCTTTCACGAACGCGTGCTGCGCCCGCTGATCTTTTATTCGTTGAGGGAAGCCGTCTTGGAAATACGCTTCCAAGAGCCCTCGCGCGCCTTCGACATCGTGACCATCACCAACGATTTTCAGTCGGGCCTTGGCGAATGCCGGACTTTGGATCTAGAGGCCAGGCCGCGGTTCCGCGCCTCGGGGTATTTCAACAAAGACGTTCGACTCGAAGACTTGGTCTTGGGACTGATGCGCACCGCCGACCGGCGCGGAAAGATCATGGCCGGCGCGAGCTTCTTGGGCAGCTCCGTCTCCACCGGCAAAACGGTGGCCTGGGTTTCGAAGTACCTGCCCCGCACGGCCATGGCCGCGAGCCTGGGGTTCGCCGCATGGGTGGGCTACGACACCTATTGGCGCATTCGCGAGAAGTACGACCTGCGCAAAGAATTCGAGCGCGACTGCGGTATCCCTTCGACGGAAGATCAATCCGAGTGCCTGATGAAATCCCTGGATCGCCTGTCGGAAGACTTGGGAGATCAGAACCAGAAATTCGCCGCGCTGGTGAAAGCGCTCGAAGAGGACAGCCGGAAACTCGCCGCTGAAAACAACGCGCGCGAGCAAGCGCGCTTTCAACGCGCGATCGAGCTCACGCGGCAGAAGTTGAATTGAACTATCAGGTCTTCTTTTTGAACAAAGCTTCGGCCGCCGCCAAAAGATCATTTTTAGACGGCGCGCTCGTGCTGCCCGCGCCCGCGCCCGGCTGGAAGTACTCGCAACGGTTCGCGCGCTCCTTGTCCATCACCACTTCGGCCTGGGGCTCGCGGCATTCGTTGTAGACTTTGGGATCATAAAACTGGCAGTTCTTGCAAACGTGCGCGTCGCTCCTGCACTTGTCGCACTCGGCCCGCAAAGGCACGCGCTCACTGAATTCGAGCTCAGCGCCGCAATGAAAGCAGACGACCTTGAGCATCGCCACGTTTAAACGGAATCCTTGATATTGAAATTGTGCTCGGCCTCGACCCGGCGAACCGTGCCGGTCTTGGAGCGCATCACGATCGAATGCGTCTGCGCCCGGTTGCACGAAAGCGCGCGCACGCCCTTCAGCAACGGACCATCGGTCACGCCGGTCGCGCAAAACATAACGGAGCCCTTGGCCAGCTCCTCGAGCTTAAAGATGCGATCCGGATCTTTGATGCCCATCTTCAAGGCGCGCTCGCGCTCGCCGTCGTTACGAAACTTCAGGCGGCCTTGAAAATCGCCGCCCAGACATTTCAATCCCGCCGCCGCGATCACGCCCTCGGGCGCGCCGCCGATACCCATCAGCAAATCGATGCCCGACTCCTCCCAGCACGGCGCGATGCCGGCCGAAACGTCGCCGTCCCCGATCAAGCGAATGCGCGCGCCGCTCTTACGCACGCGCTGGATCAGATCCGCGTGGCGCGGACGATCCAAAATCACCACCGTGACGTCCGCAACGGCTTTGTTCAAAACTTCCGCGATGATGCGCACGTTTTCCTCAGGCGATTTCTCGAGGGAAATTTGACCTTTGCCCGCCGCCCCGCACGCGATCTTTTCCATGTAGGTATCCGGCGCGTGCAAGAAGTTGCCACGCTCGGCGACCGCGATCACCGAAATCGCCCCGACCCCGCCGGTCGCGCAGATCGTGGTGCCCTCTAAAGGATCCAAAGCGATGTCGATCGCCGGCGAATCGGATTTGCGCTTACCCACCGGCTCGCCGATATAAAGCATGGGGGCTTCGTCACGCTCGCCCTCACCGATCACGACGACCCCGTCGATATCGACGGAATCAAACGCCTTGCGCATGGCATCGACGGCGGCCTGGTCGGCGGCCTTCTCATCGCCGCGGCCCATGAAGCGGGCCGAGCTCAGGGCGGCGGCCTCGGTGATACGAACGAACTCGACAGCCAGGTTTCGATCCATGTTTCGTGCTCCAATCGGGTTAGGAACTCCGGATTGGGGCGCGTGGGCCGCAACTCCTTATCGACAGGAATGTGCAGCGTCTCGGCCTCGGCAATACGGACATCGTCCTTGTAGATCGCATATTGAAAATGAATTTTCAATCCGATCCGCCGAACTTGGAGCTCCACGCGCAAAAGATCCTCGAAGGTCGAGGGCTTCAAATGCTTCATCCCGTACTGCAGCACCGCCAAGACGCGATCGCTTTGGGGAAAATGGGTCTTGGACAACCCCTTCTCGCGCATCCAGTGGACGCGCGCTTCCTCGCAAAAATGCAGGTAATTCGCGTGGTGCGTGACGCCCATGGCGTCGGTGTCGCCAAAAGCCACGCGGCGCTGATAGGAAAACCTGGGCGCCACCGATCAATCCCCGTGAATCAGCGCGGTGACGAACTCCTCGAGCGGGAGGCCCGGCGTTTCCATTTGCGACAGGACGAGCAGCGCTTGTCTCTCGGTCTCGGTGTCCGGCGCCATGGTTTTGCCCGAACGCCAGAACTCCACGGTCGATTTGAGCAGCTGCACGGTCACGCGATCGATTCTCAAATTCGCGTCGACGTACACGAACACGTTCGTGCTCTCGGGCCCCTGAAACCAATGCTGGAAACTCTGATCGGGGTCGATCACCCGACGCTGCACGTGGCGCATCTGCGCGCCGACCAGCTTGGCGTTCAAAAACGCGTTCATCGCCTGATGGCCTTCGGGGGGCAGCGACACGATCTCAAAACCCACGTTGTCGGCGTTGATCCACGCGATCCGCACCTGGACGTTGAAGCGGTAGCGCCCGCCGAACTCGACCTTCAAAGGCACGTGCATGTCTTTTTTTATCGCGAACAAAGCGGGCTTCGTCACCGCCATGCCTTTGTAGCTCAGGTCGACCAAGCCTGACGCTTCCTCGTTCGGCCAAACGACGTGCGCGGCCAAAAAGGGCGTGTCTTCGGTCATCCGCATATGCACGCGCGCGAACCGTCGATTTTCCTGACTCATTTGGATTTTTCCTTCTTAAATTCGCGCTCCACATGCTCCCTGAGACTCACGGCCAGCCGTTGAAAAACGACCTCCATGCCGAACGTCAAAAAAAAGCGGGGCAACGGCAATTCATCGTACTCAAGTTCGCCATCCATGCCAACCTCGGTTCGCGCGGGCGGCACGTCAAAAAACCGAAACGCTCCGGTCATGCCTTTGAGCGGCCCGGTGAGCATGCGGTACGCGATTTTCAGCGGCGTGGCTTCGATCTCCAGCCGCATGGTCGTCGAATAGCCGTAGGCCGAAAGGCCCAGATCCAGGCGCTTCGTTTTCGCATCGAAGCGCGAGGAGCGGACGACATCGCTCACCTCGGGCAGCCTTTCGAACTCCAGAGCGCGATTGTACGTGAAATCCACCGGCGCGTGCACGCGACCCCCGCCCGCGACGATCAGCTTCTTCTGTACGGATTTGACGCTGACGATGACTTCGCGTTCGACAATGCGCGCGTGGATTTTCTCTTTGGCCTGCCAGAAGGGCTTGGGCTCCCCCGACGCCCAGCTCAACATGAAAATCGCGACCAGCTGCAACAACTCGACACTCCCCAAGGAACTTGTTACAACAGCTTAAATGCAAGCCCGCTGGAAACACAACCTGCCCATGATCTTGACCTATGCGCGAGCCGCGGCGGCGCCGGTGATCTTGGGCGTTTTGATGTCGGGCTGGATCTATGCCGGCTGGTTTGCGGCCGTCTTCTTCGTGCTCGCTTCACTCACCGATTGGCTGGACGGATTCTTCGCGCGTCGCTACGGGGTGGAATCCAATATGGGCCGTTTCATGGATCCGATCGCCGATAAAATCTTGGTGCTCGGAGCGATTCTGATGCTGCTCGACATGGGCCGCGTCGATCCCGCGATGGTGTTTTTATTTTTGGCGCGGGATATTTTCATCGGCGGGATTCGCGCGGTCGCCGCCGCCAACAATCTGATCATCGACGCCAAACCGTTCGGCAAATGGAAAACGGCGTTTCAAATGGTCGCGATT
>DAISHW010000155.1:0-6438 GCA_036822295.1 Bdellovibrionales bacterium
ACCGTCGCAACCCCCACTTGGTTGCTGTTGCGTGGCACGAGCGCGCCCGAATCGCGAATCGCTTGGGAGCAGTGGCGGGAGACCACGGACCGCATTCTCAAAGCCAGCGGCGGAGTGAGCTGCGACTCCTCGGGACTCATGCGCATGTGGAAAGCCCTGTGCGAAAAATCCGAAGAGGCGCTGCGGGAAAAGAAGCCGTCGGTTTACGAATACCAAACGGGCGACATGTCGCTGACCTGCGATTTTGACGGGCGCGCGGTTCACCTCACGATAGAGATCATTGCGCCCAAAGATGACAACTGCCGCGCGCTCAAACCTGACGGACCACTTCGCCACAGACCGGGCTTTAGACTCAATCCCGCGGGCTACTTGAGTTCCGTCCATTTTCAGTCCGAAGACGGCAAGCGCTATATCTTGCCGCTCAAGTCTTGCAGAAATAAAAAATATCCGCCCGCATCGGCGCCACAGGAACTTTGCGAGGCCTACGATCCTAGACCGCGAGATCCTGGAAAATCTCCGTAAGATAATTCTTAAGCCAATAGATGGAATGTTCGAGAGTGCCTTCGACCGTCTCGGGATTGCGGATCGGTTGCTCGGGATGCGCTTCGATTTCGCGCAACTCTTCGTTCAATTTAATCAGGCCCAAGTTGATCGACGTTCCCGCCAAACGATGCGAAATCGAGCGCACCGCCTCGGGATCCTTCGCGACGTTGAAACGGAAAATCTGTTCGAGTTCGATGCGGGCGTGCGTTTCGAACTCTTCGACGATGCGAAGCAGGTCCTCGCGCTCAAGCGCCACGGCCAATTCACGCACGACGCCGATGTTCAAAAGATCGGGATCCGGAACGAGTTCTTCCATCTTCGGAAAGCGGCGACGCGCGATCGAAAGATGACCGTACTCCACCGCCAAGCGCAGCGTCTGGTGAAGACGATCGACGAATACGGGCTTTTGGAAGAAATCGAAAGCGCCGTTGGCCCAAGCTTCGGCGATCACCTTCAAGTTCGAATACGCCGTGACCATGATGAAGGGCAGGCGCGGGAATTCCGCTTTCACGGTTTTCAGCAGTTCCAACCCGTCGAGCACGGGCATGTCGTAGTCGGCGATCACCAGGTCCACCGCTTGCGCGCGCAAAACCTCGAGCGCCTTTTCGCCATCGACGGCGGTGACCACCGTGTAATTCAGCTTCTCGACGAGCTTCTGCAACAGGTTCAGCGAGACGCTGTCGTCGTCGACCACGAGTATGACGGGTTTGGTGCTCATAAAGCTTTATCGTCATCCTGACCGGGGGTCTTTAGACTGGACGAACGGCCGGGAATCGGTCAAATTCGCGCCATGTTGTCATGGGTTTTGACAGTTCTGCTCGCCGCGCCCTTATGGGCCGCGGAGGTCGCCTTCATCGCGAAAAAATCCGACGGAAAACTTGTGGAACTCGAGCCGGGCGGTCACTTTTTACATGTCGCAATTCGGGTCGGCGACCAGTGGCTCCATGCCCACACCTGGCGCGGGGTGGAGTTGGTCGATTCCATCCGGGATTTCGGCGATGAATTCGTCTACATGGCCAATCCGTCCGTTCCTGAGCCCGGCGCGGAGCAAGTGCGTGCCGTTTTGGGAAAGCCCTTCGATATGGATTTTCGCTGGTACGAACACGGTAAGACCTACTGTACGCGCCTGATCGCCGAACTTTTAGATGTGAAACCGCGGCCGATGAAATTCACCGGCCTTTATTGGCGGACGATCGGCGTGAAACCGGGGCATCGCGAACCGGGCCTTTCACCCGACGAATTGTTCGATGAGTTGGCGCGCCGTGATTTTACCCCGGGCGGTCGCTGCGAGGATTTCCTGCAATGAAGAACCTGCACGCGCATTTTGAGGGCAAGAAACACGTGATCTGGGATTGGAACGGTACTTTGCTCAGCGACATCGAGCACGCGGTCGAATCCGTGAACGCGTTACTGAAACAAGAAAACTTGGGCCAAGTCACGGTTGACGAATACAAGAAGGCTTTCGGCTTCCCCGTGCTCGATTACTACAAGCGGCTGGGTTTCAATTGCGAGCCCGAGTCCTTCAAAAATCTTTGCGAGCGCTTCAACGATTACTTCTACAATGGCCTGCACCGCTGCGAGCTCTGGCCCGGCGCGCGCGAAACTTTGAATTACGTGCGCGCGAGCGGCCGATTGCAGTCGGTGCTGTCAGCCAGCGAGCAGAACGCGCTCAACCACAGCGTGATTCATTATGACGTCGCGAAGTATTTCGATCACGTCGTCGGGATCGCCAACAAGTTCGCCGATTCAAAGATCGAGCGCGGCCGGGAGCTCATAGCCAGAGTCGCCACCAAACCGGACGAGACCGTCCTGATCGGCGACACCGATCACGATCTCGAGGTCGGCGAAGCGCTAGGCATCGATGTGATCCTGGTCGAGCACGGCCACCAGTGTTCGACCCGTCTGCGCGCCAAGCACCCCAAGGTCATCGCCGTCTTCTGATCCCATATACGCGCGCACGCGTGACGCTAGCGGAAGGCCGGTGTTCCCGTGATCTGTTGGCCGACGACGAGTCTATGAATATCCTCGGTCCCCTCGTAAGTGTTCACCGTCTCGAGATTCATCATGTGGCGGATGACCGGATATTCGTCGATGATCCCGTTGCCGCCGAGCATGTCGCGCGCCTCGCGGGCGGTGTCGAGTGCCACACGGCAGTTGTTCATCTTGCACAACGAAACATGGTGGGGCATCAGCTTGCCGGCCTCTTTCAAACGGCCCGCTTGCAGAACCAACAGTTTACCTTTGGTGATCTCTTGCACCATCTTCACCAGCTTGGCTTGAGCCAACTGGTAATGCGACAAAGGTTTGCCGTCGAAGATCGTGCGCGCTTTCGCGTAATTCAAAGCGGTGTCGTAGCACGCGTTGGCCGCGCCCAGTACGCCCCACGCGATTCCGTAGCGGGCTTGGGTCAAGCAACCCAACGGCGCTTTCAAACCCTTGCCGTTCGGCAAGATCGCGTCTTCCGGCACCACGCAGTCGTGCATGTGCAATTCCGACGTCACGCTCACGCGCAGCGAGAACTTGCCCTTCATGGTCGACGTCGAAAAACCCTTGGTGCCCTTTTCAACGATGAAGCCGCGCACCTCGCCGTCCAAGCGCGCCCAGACGATCGCGATGTCGCTGATGCAACCGTTGGTGATCCACATTTTGTTGCCGTTCAATTTGTAACCGCCCGGCACGCGTTCGGCCTTGGTGCGCATCGAGCCCGGATTCGAACCCGCGTCGGGTTCGGTCAGTCCGAAGCAACCGATCAGTTCGGCCTTGGCCAATTTGGGTAAGTACTTTTGCTTTTGCGCCTCGGACCCGTACGCGAAAATCGGGTACATCACCAATGCGCCCTGCACGGAACAAAACGAACGAATGCCCGAATCGCCGCGCTCGAGTTCAGCCATCACCAAACCGTAAGCGACGTGGCCAAGGCCGGGGCAGTCGTAACCTTGAATGGTCGAACCGAGCAGGCCCATCTCGCCGAAACGCGGGATCAGTTTCATCGGGAATTTCTCGTCGCGGTTGGCCTCTTGCAAGACCGGCATGATCTCTTCGTCGACGAAGCCCCGCACGGTGTCGCGGATCATCAGCTCTTCGCTGGTGAATAGGCCGTCCTCTTCCATGTAATTCAACGATTCGTAAGCCACTGTCCAACCCCTGTTGTGATTGACTCTTATTGGTAGCAGAGTAGTCTTCAAAATTCTATGTACAATCGCGCCGCCGCCGTCGACGAAAATTTTTTGAAGTTCGTGGCCAAGGGGCACCTTCCCCCCGCCCGCAGCCACACCGGACTGGACCAAGCGGGTCTGACCCCCGCCGAATTCATGGATCTGTTCGAGACCCAGATCATGAGCCGGCAAATGGATCTGCGCGCGCGCATTTTGAAGAATCAAAACGAATGTTTTTACACGATCGGCAGTTCGGGCCATGAGGTCAACGCCGTTTGGGGCAAAGCCTTTCGCCTGACCGACATGGCGTTTGTGCACTACCGCAGCTGCGCGTTTATGATTCAGCGGGCCAAGCAGATTCCCGGCTCGACGCCGCTTTACGACACGATGCTGTCGTTCGTGGCCTCGAGTGAAGACCCCATTGCTGGAGGGCGGCATAAAGTCTTCGGCAGCTACCCCCTGATGGTTCCCCCGCAGACGTCGACGATCGCGTCGCACCTGCCCAAAGCCATGGGAGCGGCCTTGAGCATCGGTCGCGCGAAAGACCTGCAGCTCGAAACAGCGGTGATGCCGAACGATGCCGTGGTGATCTGCAGCTTCGGCGACGCTTCGACCAATCACTCGACCGCGGTCGGCGCGATCAACTCGGCGCTATGGGTGGCGCACCAAAATATTTCCATGCCGCTCGTGTTTTTGTGCGAGGACAACGGCGTCGGTATTTCGGTGTTCACGCCGCAAATGTGGCTTGAGTCGCAGTACGGTGAACGCAGCGGCATGCACTACATTCTGTGCGACGGCCTGAGTCTGACCGACACGTACCGGGCCGCGCGCGAGGCCGAGCATCACGCGCGCGTAAGGCGCAAGCCCGTTTTCTTGCACACTAAAACCGTGCGCCTGCTCGGTCACGCGGGCAGCGATGTCGAGTCCACCTATCAACAGATGGCGCGCATCGAAGCGACGGAGTTCAACGATCCGCTCTTGCATTCGGCGCGCTTCGCTCTCGAAAACGATCTGGCCACCGCCGATCAGATTTTGAAAATGTACAAAACCGTCGAAGCGCAAGTCGCCGCGATCGGCGAATACACCAAGACACGCCCGAAGTATTTGAAGCGCGAGGAAGTGCGCGAGAGTTTGGTGGCCTGCGCGCATCCGAAGACTTCGCCGGCCCCCGTCGACGCGCATGAGATGTACGCCGCCGATTTAGGCAAGCCTTTGCATTTGGCCAAGCTCATCAATCTGGGCCTGCAAGAAACTCTGGCGCGCTACCCGGGCGCCGTCGTGTTCGGCGAGGACGTCGCGCAAAAAGGCGGCGTCTACAACGTCACGGAAGGTTTGTACAAAAAATTCGGCCCGCGCCGGGTCTTCAATTCGCCGCTCGACGAGCAAACGATCCTGGGCACGGCGATCGGCTTCGCGCACAACGGCTTCTTGCCGATCCCCGAGATTCAATTCTTGGCCTACGTCCACAACGCCGAAGACCAGCTGCGGGGCGAAGCCGCGACGCTCGCGTTCTTCTCGCAAGGCCAGTTCACCAACGGCATGATCGTGCGCATCGCGGGCTTGCCCTATCAAAAAGGTTTCGGCGGACATTTCCACAACGACAATTCGCTGGCGATCTTCCGCGACATACCCGGTCTGATTTTGGCCGTACCGTCCAACGGCGAGGACGCGGTGAAAATGCTGCGGGCTTGCGCGCGCGAAGCCTGGGAGAACGGCCGCGTCGTCGTGTTCGTCGAACCCATCGCGCTGTACATGACCCGCGATCTACATGAAGCCAACGACAAAGCCTGGACCGGCACTTACCCCACGAACGGTGAAATCGCGGTCGGCGAATTCGGGGTGCACGGCGCGAGCGATGAGCTGACCATCGTCACCTACGGCAACGGCACCTTCTATTCGCGTCAGGCCGCGAAGATCCTGAGCGACGAGCACGGCCTGAAAACCAAGATCATCGACATGCGTTGGCTCACCGAAATCAAGCAAGACCGGTTGATGGACGAGATCGGCGATTGCCCGCATGTGCTGATCGTCGATGAGTGCCGTAAGACCGGCTCGTGGAGCGAGTGGATGTGCGGCTTGATTTTAGAGAAGGCCGCCAAGATCCCGCGCGTGAAAGTCGTCGCCGCCGACGATTGCTTTATTCCCCTGGGGTTAGCGGCGGCCGCGGGCTTACCTTCGCGCGATGAAATCGTCACCGAGGCTTTGCGCCTTACCAATCGGGTGTAGCATGAAGAAACGCATCGTCGTCGTATGTCCCGGTCGCGGCAGTTACGTCAAAGAGACGCTCGGCTACTTACGCCAGTACGGCGCGCACGTCGGCGGCTTTATTCGCGACATCGATCAGCGCCGCCAAGCGGTGGGCGAGCCGACCATCACCGAGCTCGATTACGCAGAGATCTTTCAGGTGGCGTTGCACACCCGGGGCGAACATGCCTCGCCGTTGATCTACGCCTGCGCCTACGCCGACTTTATGGCCATCGATCGCGAGCGGTTTGAAATCGTCGCGGTCACCGGCAACTCGATGGGCTGGTACCTGACCTGCGCGTTCGCCGGGGCGCTCGATTGGGCCGGCGGCTTCGACGTGATCAACACGATGGGTTCGATGATGAAAGAAACCATCGTCGGCGGCCAGGTGATCTATCCGGTTTGCGACGAGAATTGGCGTATGAGCGAGGAGCGCTGGCAAACGGTCGACGAAGCCGTGACGCCCGCCCGCGCGCGGGACAAGGACATCGAAATC
>DAISHW010000156.1:0-6402 GCA_036822295.1 Bdellovibrionales bacterium
AGATTCTCGTCGACGGATCGTGCCGCCAACTCTCCCAGCGAATTCACCAAGCGGACGGCCTCGGTGCACGCGTCAATGCTCGCGCCGGTGCCTCCGCGAAAGTGCCCCATAATGAAAGGCAGGGGGCGTTGACTGCCCAGATCCTTGAGCGCCAATACGAACGGCATGAATTACAAACCGCATATTCCGCCATACGCGGTCGCGCGCAAGTAAACGACTTTGCGTTCTTCGGGATACGCGCCCGTGAGCAGATCGAGCTTGGCGATCGCGCCGGCATAATCCTTCGCGTTGATGAGTTTCTGCGCGTCGATGAAAATCGCTTCGTTGGTGTTCTTGTCCGCGAAATTCTCGAGGATGTTGACCGAACAACTCAAATTCGAACATGCGAGTAGCAGCGCGACGCCCGCGCGCTCGAGGATTTTCATTTCGGCCTCCGAGCTTCAATTATCCCTCAGAGACCGGCGCGAACCCAGTCTAGAACGACTAGATGCAGCCGTCGGTGGCCGCGTTATAGGCTTTGGGCGGCTTCTGCATGTAGCATAGAAGCGCGTTACCGACCTTGGTGGTATCGCCTTGCGTGGCCGCCACGACCGAAGTCATTTGAATGCACATTTTGTCGTCGGCGTCTTCTTGATCGCAGTAGTTTTGCGCGATGTCGACGATGGCGGGCCCCAGCGACGCCACGTTCTGCTGGCAATTCGGCGGTATCGGATCGACGCCGCACTGGGCGAGCAGCGCGGTCGCCGCCGCCCCGGGATTGTTCAAGTCGATCGTGATCCCGTTCATGACCATCGTCTTGGCGAGCGAAGTGCCCGCCAAAATCATCGTCGAAATGAACTTAAGGCCAGGCACGCCCGTGCCCTGGCATTGCTCGTTACCGCGCGTCGCGATGTCGATGCCCGTGTTGGCGGGATCTTCGAGCGCGAGCACCGCCATAAACGCCATTTCTTTATTGGGGATCTGGTCGTTCTCGAGCGCCTTGTAGCCCTTTACGATTTTCGTTTCCGTCAGTCCGCCCGACGTCATCAGGATCGAGCACCGTAAAATTTTCGCCTGCTGCGAATCGTGATCTTTCACGAGCGGCAGACAATCCGCGGCCGACGCGTAGTTCGCCTCTGTCACCTCATCAAGGCACTCCTGCGCTTTGGCGAGATCGTCGGCCTCTTCGCCGCTTTTGCACGAGGCCAACGTGAACACCGAAATCAGAGCCAGGGGTAACATCCATTTCATACGCGCCATCCTTGCTAGGTCTTGATTTTCCCCCGATTTCCGGTCCCCGACAACGCCCTGGGGGTCGGGCCGACCCGTTCCTGGACCAGTGTCGGGAAGTGGGCCGGCCGTCTGAAGATGAGTCACGAAATGGCCGATGATATTCCCATGAAGATACGACTCTACAGTCTCGTTGTGCTCCTGACCTCCGCGGTGAATGCCGGGGCCGCGGAACGTTACGAAGCCTATAACGGCATTCGCGGACTGGGCATGGGCGGGGCCGCGATCGCGACGGTCAACGACGAGACCGCGCTGATGATCAACCCGGCGGCGCTCGGCAAGCTGCGCGACTACTTCGTGACGCTCGTCGATCCGGAGCTCGATATCGGCGCCGAAACCGAGCAGATCACCGGCACCAAGATCATGGATGTCACCGATCCGCAAAAGACCCTGGATTTGACGCTGACCAATCCCGGCAGGCGCCTGCACACGCGCGCGCAGGTCTTTCCGTCGATCGTCGTGCCGAACTTCGGCTTCGGCGTGTTCGCCAAGAACGAAGTCAACGCCGAGTACAACGACCAGGACGAGACGTTCACCTATCACTACCGCAAGGATTTCGCGGCGGTGCTGGGCGTGAACTTCCGTTTGTTCAACGGCATTATTAAGCTTGGCGCCAACGCGCGCGCCACCAATCGCACCGAGATCATGCGCGACGATTTGGATCCGACCTCAACTGATTTAGATTATAAAGAACTGGCGAGCGAGGGTCTGGGCGTCGGCAGCGACGCCGGCGTCATCATCACCG
Source organism: Bdellovibrionales bacterium (assembly GCA_036822295.1). GTDB lineage: Bacteria > Bdellovibrionota > Bdellovibrionia > Bdellovibrionales > UBA1609 > JALHOQ01. The sequence goes on from DAISHW010000156.1 coordinate 2,015, forward strand.
CTCCGATCGCTTACCTGCCGATGCTGGCGGCGGTGTACCGCGACGTCGGCGCCACCTCCTACGACTTGCGCGACGGCATGCTCATGAAGACCGAAGAGCGTCCCGTCACCACCAAGGGCACGCTCGACGCGGCCATCGCCTTGCATCCCATCGTCGGCAAGCGGTTCCGCTCGACGTGGACGGCGGAACTTCGCGACGTGATGACGGACGACAAGGAAGAAACGCTGATGCGGCGGCTGCACGGTGGCTTCGAGTTCAACTACGCGGACGCTCTTTTTGTTCGCGGCGGAATGAATCAAGGGTATTGGACCGCCGGGCTGGAACTCGCGATCGTGAACTATCAATTCCAAGCTGCGTCGTACGGCGAGGAGATCGGCGTCGAATCGGAAAAACGCGAAGACCGCCGCTACGTGGTCAAGTTCGCGTTCCGCTTCTAACTCCCGCAGTCTCTAAAGCTGATTGCCGCACCCCAGTTAGAAAATGGAACTACGTACCTTTTTAGAAGTCCAGGGCGAGTTCGAGCATGTAGCGGCGGCTCTCTTTGGGGGCGGAGTCGGTGCCGACCTCTTCGCCGAAGGTGGCGATGTCGAGTTGGAACCAGGCTAGGCGGGCGCCGAAACCGGCGGTCCAGTACATCTGGTTTAGACCGGCGGCCCAGTGGCCTTTCCACCAGTTGAACATCTTCCAGTAGGCTTCGAAGCCTAAATGCGAGCCTTTTTTCGGCGTCCAGTTTTCGTGGCCGATGTCGCGCACGTCGAGCGCGAAGTGGGGATCGAAAACCCAAAAGGTCGGCAATTGCCATTTGGAACCGACGTCGAACCGGCGCTGAAGCTTGGGCGGCTCGCCCGAATCTTCGTCGATGAAATGGAAGTTCTTCGTGAAACCGTAGTCGACCAGGTTACGGCCGACGAACGCGAACGACGGAGCCATGTATTTCAAGAAGCCGCCGGCCGGCGGCTTCCAGAAGAAGCCCAGATCGATATCGCCGGTCAGGCCCTCGTTCGCGTGCGAAGTGTCGAACGGATCCGCGCCGTCGGCGAGCATCCCGGCGGATAACATTTGGCCGACGTGAACGCGGTGAACCGCCTTCAGCGTCGTGCCCCAACTCAGTTGATGGTGCTTGTTGATCCAGTTCAGCTTCTTCGCGTAAGCGAAAGCCAAAGTGGAGTCCAAGTACAGATTCACGTTCAGCATCGGACCGACTTGGCGGTGCACGCTCGCATCCAGGGACAAATCGGCGGGAATCAGCGCGATCCCCCAATTCGGGCGCACCCAAACGCCCCCGATCGTGGGAACGCGGTAATAGAAATGATCCCCGTAATGTTTGGTGATGAGATCGGAATATTCCTGCGCTTTCTCGTCGTCCTCGGCTTTGCCGGCTTTGTCGATCTCGTCGAAGAGTTCGAGACTCTCGGGCGCGGCGCCGCCACGCACGAACATGCGCAAGTGACCGTCTTTGCGGAAGGCCAGCGTCGCGGGGTTATAGAACAAGCTCGAATGATCGTCGGCGACCGCGATGAAGGCGTTGCCCATGCCGAGCGCGCGGGTACTCGTGTACTCTTGGTGGATGGTGAAATCGAGCGACTTCACGCTGGTGGTGGCCGACCAAGCCGTTGGAGTCATGAACGCAAATACCCACAAGATGAGACCGAGCATGCTGATTTTTCCTAGGCTAGAGGGAGAATCATCGATATCCTGCTTCAACAATGTCAAAGCTCCTGATCTTTGTCAGTGCGACCATCGTCTTGATTTTTTCCTCCGCGACGGGCTGGCCGAGTCCGCAAGACACGGTCCCCGTTTCTACGGACAGCGCGCGCGAGCCCGTGACCGGCGAACCCATTGATGAAAACATGAGCGTTTCGCCGCCCCCCGATACGCCTGTCTCAACCCCTAGCGCCAAGGCTCGTTACTACCCCTACCGGCAGGCGCTCACCTTCCGCGCGGGTCAGGCTTCGGAACTCGAGGACGTCGATTTCGACGATTACGTTCTGGGATTTCAATATCTCTTCCCGAAGTTTCTCTCACCCAAACTCGAAGCCGGGGCCGATTTGCAAAAGGACGGCGTCGGGCATCTGCACGCGGGCGTGCGCTATTACAAATGGGAACGCAGTTATTTTCGCCCGTCGGTCAAGGTCGCGCTCGATCACATGGCCGAGGCCGAAGAGAATCTGGCGACGCTCGTGGAGTTCGACAATTATTTCTTACGCCTGTCCGCCACGCTCGAATACGTCGTGTGGAATCCGTTTTCGCTCCGGCTCGAACCTGAAATTTTAATGAATCACAAAGACCGCTACCTGGTGGTCACCGTGGGCTTGAGCCGCGGCTGGTGATCCCGAGCGCTCGCAAGGCCCGGTTCATCTCGACACGCAGATCATCGCGCGTGCCCTCGTTGCGCACCACCACCGACGCGCCTTTTTCTTTCACCTCGACCGGCAGTTGCCGGGAGGAGCGTTCATCGAAATCCGCGTCGCTTAAACCCAAACGCGCCTTCACCCGCGCGCGGCGCGCGGATTCCGAAGCGGTCACGACCAGGATGTGATCGAAATCGGCTTGCATGTTCTTCTCGAACAACAGCGGCACATCGTAAAACGCCACGGTCTCGCCGCGCCCTTCGAGTTCGCGCCGGGCGCGCGCGACTTCGGCCCGCACGAGCGGATGCAGAATCGACTCCAAGCGCGCGAGCTTGACCGGATCCGCGAACACCAGACGTCCGAGCGCGCGGCGATCCAGAGCGCCGCCAGCGCCCCGTAAATTCTGGCCAAAGGTCTGGAGCACTTCCCGTTCGGCGACGCCGCCCTGACGGAGCACCCGATGCACGATTTCGTCGGCGTCCAGCGCCACGAAGCCTTCGTCGCGCAGCAAAGCCGTCAACGTCGATTTGCCCCCGCCCATTGGTCCGGTGATTCCGATCCACAGCATACCCGACCATCGTAGTCCCCGACCCCGTGACTGTTCAAGCTCAGGACGAAATATTCCGATTCATTAATCGTGTCAGCGCATTACGAAGCTTTCGGTAAATACATACTGCTCGAGAAACTCGCCACCGGCGGCATGGCCGAAGTGTTTCTGGCGCGCGGAAACGGCGCCGGCGGGATCGGAAAGTTCTTCGCGATCAAGCGCATCCTTCCGCAGTACGCCGACAGTCCCGAATTCATAGACATGTTCAAGGACGAAGCCAAGATCGCGATCAATCTCAGCCACAGCAACATCGTTTCTATTCACGAATTCGGCGTCGAAAAAGGCCAATTCTTCCTGGTCATGGATTACGTCGAGGGGCGCAACCTCCGTCAAATCCTGAACAAGATGAAAAAATCGGGATTGCAATTCTCGATCGATCAAATCGTGTACGTCATCAAGGAAGTCGCCGCGGGTTTGGATCACGCGCATCGCTGCATCGATGGCAGCACGGGCCGCCCGCTCAACATCACCCATCGCGACATGAGCCCGCAGAACTTGATGGTCAGCTTCGAAGGCGAAGTGAAGATCGTCGACTTCGGCATCGCCAAGGCCGAAAGCCAGCTCGAAACCACGCGCGCGGGCACGCTGAAAGGCAAATTCGGTTACATGAGCCCGGAGCAAGCCGAAGGCCAGCCCGTCGACTTGCGCACCGACATCTTCTCGCTCGGAATCGTGTTATGGGAACTGCTCGCCCACGATCGCCTGTTCGTCGCCAACAACGAAATCAACACGCTTCGCAAGATCCGCGATTGTCAGATCCCCTCTTTGCGTAAAATCAATCCGAACATCCACACGGAACTCGAACGCATCTCGCAAAAAGCGCTGGCCCGCGATCGCAACCTGCGCTACCAGACGGGCGCGGCGCTGCACCGCGATCTGAACCGTTTCTTGAACCGCCAGTATCCCGACTTCAGCGCGCAAGACTTCGCGGTCTTCATCAAATCGGTGTTCGCGGACGAAATCCTGAGTTTGCGCAAACGCCTGGTCGACTACGCCAAAATCAATTTCAACGGACAAAGCCAAGCGTACCCCGAAAGCAAGAGCTTCGATGATCGCACGTCGCTGCTGGATACGAACACGAGTTCGCTCGTCGTTTCCGACAGCGAAGTGAGCGACAAAGATCCCAACGCGACTCATTCGCACGATTCGGTTCCGAGCGAACCCACGATGGTGTCGGCGTCGGTGCCCACGATTCCGGAATCCACCGTCGCCGACGCGACTTCGGTCAGTTTCTCGATGGCTCCGTCCGAAGACGCTCCGGAGTCGTCGAGCGCCGTGACGGCTCCCGACATGATCGAAACGAATCAATTGATCGAGCCGCCCCAAGCTCCCCAGCCGATCGAAGCGAAATCCGAGGGCGACTCGCACCAGGACATGCCGACCGCGATCGCGCGCCCGACCGGCCTGCTCGACGACGCCGCCCTGGCTTC
>DAISHW010000157.1:0-4871 GCA_036822295.1 Bdellovibrionales bacterium
GATGGGGCTTGCTCAGGTCTTCGACGATCTCTTGGTACGCGCGGCTCTGGGCTCCGGTGAGCTCGAATTCGAGCGAGGTTCGTAAGCGCTTGGCCCACTCGCCTTTGGAAACGATGGGCGGTGATTTTTCTTTTTCAATGCCGGCGCGTTTTTGCGCGAGTCTGAGTTCGACCAGGAAAAATTCATCGAAGATCAGTCGGCGTTGCGCGGCCGCTTGAAAATTCAGGAACAGGTCGCCCTGATCGACGGGCGGGTTATGCACCTCGCGCAGCGCTTTTTCGAGCGGCATCAGACCGTGCTTTTCGCGAATCCACGCCGGCAGGATTTCCGGGACGGGTTCGCTCACGACCGCGCGGATCAGGCGCGCGATTTTGGCAGAGGTCATGCCCTCGATCTCGGTGTAGATCGGGATCAGGGCGTTTTCGTTCTCATCGTCCTGGGTGAGCGGATGAATGTCGGGATGGTGGAATTCCTTGGCCCCGCGGTAGACGGTGACCCTTCCGACGACGCGGACCTCTTGCATGGGTTGGAAACGCTCGAAGTAACCGCGGTAAGGAACCCGGAAGTACTTGCAGGCGATGCGGCCGGTGGCGTCGCCGACAAGGACTTCCCAGATGCGGCGTTTGGATTTGCCCATGGGGATCGAGCGGACTTTCAAAATCTTGGCGGTGATGCTGACCAGTTGATCCGGGACCAAAGACTGGATGTGGCGGATGGCGCGGCGGTCTTCGTACGTGCGCGGATAGTATTCAAGCAGATCGCGGACGCGGTCGATGCCGCGGCGGCGAAGCACGTCGCCGAGCTTGGGCCCCACGCCTTTAACAAACTGTACATCCGTATCGAATTGAAGTGGCATCGACGACTTGGAAGGATGCCATCTTTATTTGGAGAGTCAATCAAAGCGTGGCACACTGGATCCATGAGCGCCGACAACCACATGAAGATCCGGCTGAACAGCCTTCCGCCCATGACGCCCATCCCGTTCGATCTGTTCGTGGCGATCGGCGGACGCTTCGTGCATTACCTGCGCTCCGGGGACATGCTGCGTCCTGAGAAGATCCTGAGTTTCGAGATGAAGGGGCCGCAGTCGTTTTATATTTTGAGCGTGGAGCGCGGCGCGTATCAGCGCTTCGTGCGCGAGGGCTTGATCAGCGAGAAGCTTTCGACCAAACAAAAAGCATTGATTTTGCGCGAGAGCACGATGGTTTTGGTCGAAGAGCTCTTCGAACGTCCGGACATCGAAACGGCCCTATCCGACGCGCGCCAGGTGGTCGAGGATTTCGTCGCCTTCATGGACTCCGATGCGGCCGCGTTGGCGAACCTGATCGGCTTGTCGAGCCACGATTTTTACACCTACAACCATTCTTTGGACGTGAGCATTTACTCGCTGGGCTTAGGCAAAGCCGTGGGCTTCAGCGGTCACGATTTGAAAGAGCTGGGGTTGGGCGGCCTGTTCCACGACATCGGCAAGCGCTACATTCCGCTGGACATCATCTGCAAGAACGGGCCGTTGACCGACGATGAATGGGGCTTGATGCAGAAGCATCCGCAGTACGGGTTGGTGATTCTGAATGAGCACAATTCGACGGCGAACATCAAGGCGTGCGCGTTCGAGCATCATGAGAGCATGCGGGGGAACGGCTATCCGCAGCGTTTGACCGCGAACGAGATCCACCCCATGGCGCGCGTGGTGTCGGTGGCGGATACCTACGACGCGTTGACGACGAAGCGCTCTTACAATGATCCGATGAAGCCGACCGACGCGATTCAGTTGATGAGCCAGAAGTTGTCGGGGCGTTACGACCCCGAGGTCATGAAGGCGCGGGTCGCGATCTTCCAGAAGTTGAAGGACGGGGCCTAAACTGCCGCGGTGGGGGCTCTTCTCGCCGGCATCACTATTTCCGCGGCAGATCCCAGCCGCCGGTGAAGTTTTGCACATGCTTAAAGCCGGGCGCGAGAAGCGCGTAGGCCGCGGCGCCGGAGCGAACTCCTGTATTGGAGATCAGAATCACGCGGTCGCCAGGGGCGATGCTCAAAGCTTGCAATCGCGCGGCGAGTTTGGGGTTGGGACGCCCCTTCGCCGTGTAGAACTCGGTCCACGGAACGTTCATCGCCTGGATGTCGGGCGCGCTCTTCGCGTCCGCGCGGTTGAAGTATTCTTTCTCCGAACGCACGTCCAGAACGAAAATCTTATCGGCGACCCGGCTCTTCAAATCGAAAGCGAGCTTACGAAACTCCTCAAGCTCGATCTGCAGATCGGCGCGCGGATTCACCGGCCACGCCGGAACGTTTTCGCGCGGCGCAGAGGGCCTCTGGGTCCAATTCTTGCGGAACATGTCGGCCGTGGCGACTTGCACGTCTTGGAACCCCAGACGCAGCAGCGACCAGGCGACGCGCCCCTCTTCGCCCGCCCCCAGGGGGCCGTAGCCGACGACGATCACCTGCGAGCCCGGCTCAAGGCCCATCAGCGACAATTTCAATCCGGCTTTGCGCGGATCGCGCAGTTCCTCGCCGCTCGCGGCGCTCTCGGCCAAAGACTCCCACGGCAGATGCAGCGAGCCCTCGATGCGGTTCAAACCGTAGTCGAAACTTTTGCGGGCATCCAAGACGGCGGTCTTCTCGCCGATCACCAAAGGCTTCTCGGCGCGATCCACCAGCACATCGAATTCGCGGCGCTGCGTGCCCGCCCCTTCTTTGGTGGGCGTCAACTGGCAACCCGCCAACACGAAAGCAAGGACCGCGATGACCCGCATCACTTCAACCGCATCGTGGGAAAGAGCAAAATATCGCGAATCGACGGACGATCGGTCAACAAGATCACCAAGCGATCGACACCCAGGCCAACGCCTCCCGTCGGCGGCATGCCCGTCTCGATGGCGTATAAGAAATCTTCGTCCATCGGCTGCGCCTCTTCGTCGACCACGCGGCTGGCCTCTTGCTCTTCTAGGCGCGCGCGCTGGATTTCGGGATCGTTGAGCTCCGTATAGGCGTTACCGATCTCCATCCCCGCGCAAACGGGCTCAAAGCGCTCGACCAAACCCTTCACCGAGCGGTGCGACTTGGTCAGTGGGGAAATCTCTTCCGGATGATCGATGATAAAGGTCGGATTCCACAGATTCTTCTCGACCGCCAAGTCGAAAAGCTCCATCCACATCTCGGCGCGCGTGCCCGGCTTTTCGAGGTCCGATCCAAGTTCGCGGCATTTCGCGAACAGATCCTTCTCGTTCATCGTGGTGACGTCGACGTGAGCGTACTCCTTGATCGCGTCAACGACCGTCAAACGCTTCCACGGCGTGGTGAAGTCGATCTCTTTGCCCTGGTAGACGATCTTGGTGCCGCCTTTGACGGATTTGACGACATGGCAAACCAGGTCCTCGAATTGTTTCATCTGGTCGAGGTAATCCGTGTAGGCCTGGTAGTACTCAAGCATCGTGAACTCGGGGTTGTGCGAGCGATCGATGCCTTCGTTGCGGAAATTCTTGCCGATCTCGTACACCTTTTCAAAGCCGCCGACGATCAGGCGCTTCAGGTAGAGCTCGGGAGAAATTTTCAAGAACAGCTTCATGTCGAGCGCGCGATGGTGAGTCGAGAACGGATAAGCCGCGGCGCCGCCGTAGATCGGTTGCAGCACGGGCGTTTCGACCTCTAAAAAGCCGCGGTCGTCCAGAAAGCGGCGGATCTCGCGAATGATTTTCGAGCGCGTGCGGAACACGTTGCGCGAATCTTCGTCGGTGATCAGATCCAGATGGCGATGGCGGTATTTGATCTCGGTGTCGGTGACCCCGTGGAATTTTTCAGGCAAAGGCTCGATCGTCTTGCAGGTGATCGTAAAGGTCTTGCAGTGCAAAGACAGCTCGCCTTTTTTGGTTTTGAACACGAATCCGCTCAACCCCACCCAATCGCCCAAGTCGACGTGAGCGAAGAACTGGCGGTCCGTCTCGCTGAGCTCTTCCAAACGCACGTACGCCTGCAAAGCACCGGTGTCGTCCTGAAAATTGAAGAACGCGGCTTTACCCATGTCCCGCTTGGTCATGAAGCGGCCGGCCATCACGAAATCGCCCTGCACCTGCTCGCCGGCTTGAATGCCACTGTGAGCGGCGATGACGTCGGCCACCTTGAACGTCGGCTTGAAATTATGCGGAAACGGGTCAAGGCCCAGCTCTTTCAGAGCGTGGAGTTTTTTGCGTTTTTCGGCGCGCAGCGGATTCTCTGTGGTCATTACTGCAAATTACCTCGGAAGGCGGCCATGACGTTCTTCAAAAGCTCGATCGACTCTTTCTTCGGACGTTGGAACGCGTTGCGGCCCATGATCGATCCGAACGCTCCGCCCGAGGCGAGCTCTTTCACTTCTTTCAACAGATCTTCGGTCGTCTTGGCCTCGCCGCCGGAGAAGATCACGATGCGGCGGCCGTTGAACGACGACTCGATCACGTGACGGATGCGATCGGGCAGGCGTTCGACCTTGATGCCTTGCGCTTTGTAAACCTTGGCGGCGTCGGCTTGCTCCACGTGCGAAGTCGGCGGCTTGACCTTGATGATGTGAGCGCCGAGTTGCGCGGCGATCTGCGCGCCGTAGGCGATCACGTCGATCGCGGTCTCACCCTCTTTCGAAAGACCTTCACCGCGCGGGTACGACCACATCACGACGACCAGACCGGCTTTTTTGGCCTGGGCCGCGGCTTTCATGATCTCTTCGTACTGGTCTTTGCGCGCCGTCGAGCCGGGATAAATCGTGAAGCCGATGCCGACGCAACCCAAGCGCAAAGCGTCGTCCACACCCGAAGTCATCGCCGAGATCGGATCGCCCTTCGGCTTATAAAGCGAATCGGAATTGTTGATTTTCAAGATCAAAGGAATTTCACCCGCGTATT
>DAISHW010000157.1:4881-5331 GCA_036822295.1 Bdellovibrionales bacterium
AAAGCGCCGAGCGGCGCCGCGTACGCGTTGCAACCCGATTCGATCGCGAGCTGGAAGTGATAGTTCGGATCGTAAGCGTCGGGATTCATCGCGAAACTGCGCGCCGGTCCGTGCTCGAAACCTTGATCGACCGGCAGAATCACGAGCTTGCCCGAACCGGCCAGCGTGCCCGTGTTGAGCAGCCGCGCGAGGTTGGTCAAAGTTCCGGGGTTGTCCGCACCATACCAGCTTAAGATCTCTCTAACTCTTGGCGTCATCTGAGGCTCCTGAATCTGAATTTTGAGGGCCTCAAAAGTATTCAGTCACGTATGCGAAATCAAGGGATTATAGTGGCGGGGGGGAGCGGGGTGCCCCGCCAACGGGTGGCTCCACTCCCCCCACACCATCTTTCCCCCTCTTCTCTTGCCCCAACGGTGTTCCTCGTGGGGGCGCTGCGGCCCGGGCTGGCCC